>CANHBU010000090.1 GCA_947458345.1 Comamonadaceae bacterium | reverse complement strand
TCTGGTCATTGATGGCCAGGTTAGTGTCAGCCAGCGGCAGGATCGGGGGCAAGACTGCACGCTCGGCCCGGGCTCGGTGTTTGGTGCGCACGCCTTGTTTGAGCCGGGTCTGCATCACATGACGGTGCACGCGCAAGGCCCGGTGTCGGTCGTGCTCTTGGCCGCAGGGCCCTGGCGCGACCGCCTTGCAGCGGACACGGGCTTGCTGCCCATGCTGCTGATGGCGCTCAATTTGCAACAGCAGTTGGTGGCGCAGCTGGCTTGGCAACAAGCGGCTGGCGTGCTGGCACCCGCCTATGCGGTGCTGGGCGATCGCACCTACACCGGGCCAGAGTTGCTGCGGGTGCTGCTCGATGACAAGGCCCGGCTGCCAGGTGAGCGCATGAGCGCCGAGCAGGCCATGGCTTTGCAATTGCAGGCCAGCGATCAGCTGCCGGTGCAGGTTTTCCGCGCTGGGCAGAGCCTGGGCGGACCGGGCCAGGACCATCCAGGGGTGGCGGTGATGGTGATTTCGGGCAAGGCACGGGCCAGTTGGGGCGCGTACAGCGTCGAGCTCGGCCAGGGTGCCGTGATCGGCCTGGCAGAAGGGCTCAGCGGCCTGCCTTTTGTCTGGGAATACACCGCCGAGCAGGACCTCAACACCCGGGTCTTGCCGATTGAGCGCTGCCTGCAACAGCTCGAGCGCACCGATGGGGTGCTGCGCGCCCTGGCCAGCCATGCCTGCGCCGCCATCATGATGCGCCAAAAAGAGGCTCGAAGCGCGGTCACGCCGGCTTGAGAAACAATCGGGGTCTCGTCACCCCAGAGGCGGCCTGACCTCGACAGGCTCTTGCAAGCGGTATGGATTTTTTGCTGGTCTCGCTCGTTAACGGGCTGAGCTATGGTTTGCTTCTGTTTCTGCTGTGCAGCGGCCTGACGCTGATCTACAGCCTGATGGGCGTGCTCAATTTCGCACACGCGGCCTTTTATGTGCTGGGTGCTTATCTGGCCTACAGCCTGAGCCAGTTCCTTGGTTTTGGCTGGGCCCTGGTGCTGGCCCCCGCACTGGCGGCCGCTGGCGGCGCGCTGTTCGAATCGCAGGTGCTGCGCCGGGTGCGCAAACAAGGGCATGTGGCCGAGATGCTGGTCACCTTCGGGCTGTCGATCGTCCTGCTGGAGGCCGTTGCGCTGGTGTGGGGCACCGGTCCGGTCAACTACCGCGTACCGGCTCAATTCGATGGCCTGATCTGGCGCATGGGCGAGGCGGCTTTGCCCGCCTACCGCGTCTTCATCATGGCAGTGGCCGTGCTGGTGCTGCTGGCGCTGGCGGCCTGGCTGCGGCTGAGCTCGGTCGGGCTGGTGATCAAGGCGGCGCTGACCCATCCGCAGATGGTGCAAGCGCTCGGCCACGATTTGCCTCGTGTCTTGATGAGCGTGTTCGCTCTGGGATGTGCGCTGGCTGCGCTGGCCGGCGTGCTCGGCGGCAACGCCTTCGTGACCGAGCCGGGCATGGCCGCCACGATCGGCTCGGTGCTCTTTGTCGTGATCGTGGTCGGAGGGCTCGGCTCGCTCGCCGGCGCCCTGCTGGCCAGCCTGGCCATCGGTTTGTTGCAGACGCTGGCCATTGGGCTTGACGTCAAGCTGGGCCAATGGCTCGGCTTGCCCGCACACAGTGCGCTGGCGCAGATTGAACTGAGCCAACTTGCACCCTTGTTGCCCTATGCGCTCATGGTGCTGGTGCTGCTGCTGCGGCCGCGCGGCTTGCTGGGTCAGCGCGCATGAAGTGGGCGTGGGTGCTTGGCGCGGCCTTGCTTCTGGCCCCCGCGGCGCTGGGCAGCCAGGCGCTGGGCCTGCTCAGCCAGATGGGCATTGCGGTCATTTTGTGCCTGAGTTTTTGGCTTTTGATGGGGCAGGGCGGGATGGTCAGCTTCGGCCATGCGCTCTACAGCGGCATGGGGGCTTTTGTGGCCATTTACGGCATGCGCGCCCTTGAGGCGGGCTCAGCCTGGCCCGTGGCCCTGGTGCCCTTGTGCGCCGCGCTGGCCGTTGCCGTATTGGCTTGGCCCTTGGGCTGGCTGGCCACGCGCCATGATTCAGCCATGGTCTTTGCCATGATCACCTTGGGCCTGGGCGAGCTGGCCTGGGCGATCGCCCTGATGCTGCCGGGCATTTTTGGCGGCGAGGCTGGGATCGCGGCCGATCGCACCACCGGCTTGGCCCGCGGCGGCCTCAATTGGGGCCCAGCCTGGCAGCTTTATCTGCTGGTGCTGGCCTACACGGCCACCACGCTCGCTCTGGTGTATGGGTTCACCCGCACCGCGCTCGGGCGCCTGCTCAACGCGGTGCGCGACAACCCCTTGCGCGTGTCATTTATGGGCCATGATCCGCGCCGGATCCGCCACGTGAGCTTTGTGGTGGCCGCTTTTTTTGCCGGCCTGGCCGGTGCACTTGCAGCTTTGTTCAACGAAATCGTGAGCACTGAGGTGCTCAGCAGCCATCGCTCGGCCATGGTGCTGGTTTTTACCCTCATCGGCGGGCTCGGCAGCATGGCCGGTGGCGTGATAGGCGGGGTGTTGATGGTGCTGGCCACGGTGCTGCTGTCGTCCTGGACGCCGGCTTGGCTGCTTTACATGGGCTTGGCCTTTGTGCTGGTTCTGCTGCTCATGCCCGGCGGCATTGCTGGCGGATGGATGCCCATGGTGCGCGCGGGTCTGGCCTGGCCCCTGGGCGTCCTGGCCCTGGCCCTCGGTGGGGTCGCTGCCGCTGCATTGCTGGAGATGGCTTATCAGCTGCGGCTGGCCAGCACCCTGGGGCCGCAAGTCGATTTCTTGGGCTTGAGGCTCGATGCCCACGCGATCGGCCACTGGAGCGCCGCTCTGGCCTTGCTCGCACTGGGCATCGCGCTGGGCTTGCTTTCACGGCGCAGCCCGGCAAGGACCGCGTCATGAGCGCGGCGCTGCTCGAGGTGCATGGTGTGCACCGAAGGTTCGGGCCGAGCGAGATTTTGTGCGGCGTGGACCTGAGGCTGCAAGCCCAGCAATGCCTGGCGCTGATCGGTCCCAACGGCGCCGGCAAATCGACCCTGTTTAACGTCATCAGTGGCAGCTTGAGCCCCTCGGCGGGCGATGTGCGACTCGATGGCGTTTCGATCGCAGGCCAGGCGCCCTACGAGATTGCACGGCGCGGCCTGGCGCGCAGCTTTCAGATCAGCCAGCTGTTTTCGCGGCTGTCGGTGCGCGACCATCTGCGCTGCGCCTGCCTGCGCGAGCTCGGGCCTGGCGCCGGTGCTTGGCGCGGTCTGTGGGGTTCGATGAATGCCAAGCCGGCTGTGCGCGAACGCGTCGATCATTTCTTGCACACGCTGGGCTTGCACCCTTGCGCCGACCTCATGGCCGGCGAGCTCAGCTATGCCCAGCAGCGGCTGCTGGAGTTGGGCATGGTGCTGGCCGGCTCGCCGCGGGTGGTTTTGCTCGATGAGCCCACCGCGGGCATGAGCCGCAGCGAGACCGAGGTCTTCGCGCGCAAGCTGCGCGAGCTCACCGCCGGCTTGGGCTTGCTGCTCGTCGAACACGACATGCAGGTCGTGTTCGAGCTGGCCGATCAGGTGGCGGTGCTTCATGAGGGGCGGGTGCTGGCCTGCGGCACGCCAGCGCAGGTGCGTGCCGACGCGCAGGTGCGCCAGGTGTATCTGGGCGCTCAGGGCAGGGCCGCGTGATGCTCAAGGTCGAGGCGCTGGGTGTCAACTATGGTGCGGTGCGCGCGCTAGAGGGCGTTCATTTCACGCTGGAGCCTGGGCAGGTGCTGGCGGTTCTGGGCCGCAACGGCTCGGGGCGCTCGACGCTGGCGCGCGCGCTCATGGGGCTGGTGCCCGGCTGCGGCCGGGTGCAATGGCGCGGGCGCGATCTGCTCGGACTGGCTCCGCACACCATCGCCCGCTGCGGCGTGGGCTATGTCCCTGAAACGCGCGACGTGTTTGCGCTGCTGACGGTCGAGCAGAACCTGCAACTGGGCTTGCGGGGACGCGATCGCCGTCGCATCGACTGGGCCTATGCCACGTTTGGCCAACTGCAGCGGCGCCGCTCAACTTTAGCGGGCTTGCTCTCCGGCGGTGAGCAGCAGATGCTCAGCCTCGCGCGCAGTCTGCTCGCGCAGCCCGATTTGCTGATCGTCGACGAGCCTTGCGAAGGGCTGGCGCCGCACTGGGTGGAGACGGTCGGTCAGGTGCTGCGCGAGCAGACGGCCCGCGGGGCCTGCATTGTCCTGATGGAGCAAAAGCTCGATTTGGCGCCAGCGCTGGCCGATCGGCTGATGGTGCTCGGACGAGGTCAGGTTGTTTTTGCCGGCACGCTCGAGGCCTTGCAGGACGATCCGGTACTGCAGCAGACCTGGCTGGGCTTGGGCTGAGCCCATTGCCATCTTGGTGTAAACCCCAGGGCACTGGTCCCGCATGGCTTTTGGCCCTGGGTTAGCATCGCCCACGCTTGGGCCGTAGCGACCGATTTCGTCACAGGCTCACCCCCGATCTAAACCGCGTTTGAGAAAGGCAGTTTCCATGTCGTCTGTTTCCCTGACCCTCAACGGCAAGCCCACCACGGTCAACGTGGATCCGGCCACGCCGCTGCTTTGGCTGCTAAGAGAACACTTGCAAATGACCGGCACCAAGTTCGGTTGCGGCATCGCCCAGTGCGGCGCCTGTACCGTACATGTCGACGGCGAGGCCACGCGTTCTTGCGTGATGCCGGTCTCGGCGGTGGCAGGCAAGTCAGTCACGACCATCGAAGGCTTGTCGCCCGATGGCAGCCACCGTTTGCAAAAGGCCTGGGTGGCCGAGCAGGTGCCCCAGTGCGGCTATTGCCAGTCCGGCCAGATCATGCAGGCGGCCAGTTTGCTGGCCAAGAACAAGAAGCCCAGTCGCGAAGAGATCGTGCAGCACATGAACGGCAACATCTGCCGCTGCGGCACCTACCAGCGTATCGTCAAAGCCGTGCAGCGCGCGGCCCAGGAGGCCTGAGCCATGAACGCTGTGAACCCCAAGAGTGCCGGCAAGGCCGGGATGAACCGACGCGGCTTTTTGGCCACCACCGGTGGGCTGACCTTTTCGGTGGCCATCGGCCTCGGCGGCGTCTCGCAAGACGCGCAAGGCCAAAGTGCCCTCAAGCCCAATGTGTGGGTGACCATCGGCGTCGACGACTCGGTGCTTGTGATGACGCCCACGGGCGAGATGGGGCAGGGCACGACCACCGCGCTGCCCATGATCCTGGCCGAGGAGCTCGATGCCGATTGGTCCAAGGTGCGCATCGAGTACGCGCCGCCCAATCCGCGCGTCTACGGCAACACCCATCCCTTGCTCAACGGCGGCCAGGCCTCCTTGGCCAGCATCGCGATCCCGGGGTACTTCACGCCGCTGCGTATCGCAGGTGCCCAGGCCCGGCGGGTGCTGATCAATGCGGCGGCCGCCCGTTGGGGCGTTGAGGCATCGTCCCTGTCAACCGATGCCGGCGTGGTCATTCATGCGGCCAGCGGACGGCGTCTGCGTTACGGCGAGATCGCCGCTTTTGCCACGGTGCCGGCCGAGCTGCCCGCAATCACTGCGGCTGATCTGAAGAAGCCCGATCAGTACAAGCTCATCGGGCGGGCTGACCTGGGCCGCAAGGACGTGCTCGAGAAGGTCACCGGTCAAGCCAAATTTGGCATCGATGCGATGGTGCCCGGCATGGTCTATGCGACGGTGCTGGAGTCGCCCATGGACGGTGCGCGGCCCGACTTCGTGAACACGGCCGAAGCCATGGCCGTGCCAGGCGTCATCCAGGTCATGGCCATGCCCTTTGGCGTGGCGGTGCTTGCCAACACGGTCGAGGCCACGCATACCGCCCGCCGGGTGCTCAAGGCCAAGGTCACCTGGAACACCTCGGAGACTCGGCTCAACGCGGCCCGGTTCGACTCGGATGCGGCCAAAGAGGAGTACGCCCGCCACGGCCGCGCAGCCGATGCCAAACCCGTGAATGCCTACAAGAAGGGCGATGTCGACCCGGCGCTGGCTTCTGCCGCGCGCGTGGTGGAGGCCACCTACTGGTCCGAGCACACCTGTCATGCCCAGATGGAGCCCATGAACTGCGTGGCACGCGTCGCCGCAGATGGCCAGTCGGCCGAGTTGTGGGTCGGCACGCAGGCGCCGGTGCTGGCCGTCGCGGCTGCCTCTGGCGTGCTCAAGACCACACCGGACAAGATCCGTCTGAACCAGATGCTGCTCGGTGGCGGCTTTGGCCGGCGCATCACGCCCGACATCATTGCCCAGACGGTGGCCATTGCCAACGCCAGCAAGAAAACCGTCAAGCTCATCCTCACGCGCGAGGACGACATGGCCGCCGCCCGGCCCCGTCCGATGACGCACCACGTGCTGCGTGCCGGCCTCGATGCGCAGGGCAAGCTCGTGGGTTGGAAGCACCGCATCGTCTCCGAAAACGTCGATGCCGTGGCCGCGCCGCCGCGCTTTGCGGCTACCGGCGGCAAAGACTACATTGGCTGGCAGGGCTCGGACCTGCCCTACTACGGTATCGACCACTGGGCCTCTGAGGGCGTGCGTGAGATGCGCGGCATGCGCGTGCATGCGTTTCGCGGGATCGGTGCCGGGCACAACAAGTTCGCCATTGAGTGCTTCCTCGACGAGGTGGCACAAGCGCGCAATATGGACCCCCTGGCCATGCGCCTGGAGCTGACGGCGGGCAGCCCGCGGGCGCGCGCGGTGATCCAAGCCGTGGCCGATATGTCCGACTGGCAGCGCCGTCGTCAGGGCCGCGCCCTGGGGCTGGCCTTTGCCGATTACCACGGCACGGTGGCCGCAGGTGTGGCCGAGGTGTCCATCGACGCCCAAAGCGGCAAGATCACCGTGCACCAGTACTGGACCGCAGCCGATCCGGGCTTGGTGATCCAGCCCGAGAGCGTACTCGGACAGCTTGAAGGCGGTGCGGTCTACGGCTTGTCGGTGGCCTTGCTCGAGGAGCTGACCATCAAGGCCGGTGCGGTGCAGCAGACCAACTACAACGACTATCCGGTGCTACGCATGGCCGACATGCCCGAGATTCACACCCGCATCGTGCGCTCGGACGCTGCGCCGACGGGCATGGGCGAGGCCGGTGTGGGACCCGTGGCACCTGCAATCGCCAACGCTGTGGCGCGGTTGACC
>CANHBU010000089.1 GCA_947458345.1 Comamonadaceae bacterium | reverse complement strand
TCGACCCCGACCTGCAGATCATCGCCCGCACCGACGCCCGTGCGACCCAGGGTTTTGAGGCGGCCATCGAGCGGGCGCAGCGCTTCGCCGAGGCGGGCGCCGACATTTTGTTTGTCGAGGCCACCGAAAGCGCCGACGAGGTCAGGCGCCTGCCGGCCCTGCTCGATCGGCCTCAGTTGATGAATATCGTCATTGGCGGCAAGACCCCGGCGCTGGACCAGGCCGAACTGGCCCAATTGGGCTTTGGCATCGTTTTGTATGCCAATGCCGCTCTGCAGGGCGCGGCGCTCGGGATGCAGCGCTCGCTGTCGCACCTCAAGGCCAGCGGCCGGCTCGATGAAGATCCGTCGCTGGTGGTGCCTTTTCAGGAGCGTCAGCGCATGGTGGGCAAGCCCTTTTACGACGCGCTCGAAAAGAAGTACGCGCCTTGAGCGGCTTGGCCAGATTGGGCGCGCGCAGGCTTTGAAACACCTGTGGGAGCCGCGTCCCCGCGGCGATACGGCCTTTGGTCGGCATAGGGTGCTCGATCAGTCGCCCCATCGCGCCGAGGGCGCCCTCACACCAGCCGGTCTTTAGCGGGCGAATTGCCCCGACTGGAAGTCGGTGACGGCCTGATAGATTTCCTGCTTGGTGTTCATCACAAACGGGCCGTACTGCACGATGGGCTCGCGCAGTGGTCGGCCGGCAATCAGCAGCAGGCGGCTGTCTTGGTCGGCCTGCAACCGCACACCGTCGCTGCCCGCGTCGTTGGCCAAGATGGCCATTTTCTGCACCGGCACCGTTTGGCCGCCGAGCTGCACCTGACCGCGGTAGACATAAATAAAGGCGTTGTGCGAGGCCGGCAGCGCTTGCTCGAAGTGCGCGCCGGCGGGCAGGTGGATGTCGAGGTACAGCGGCTCGGTTACCTCGCGCTGCACCGCCCCGGCCGTGCCAGCGCTCTGGCCGGCAATCACCGTCACCTCGGCGCCTTCGGCGGTGCGCAGGCGCGGCAATTCGGGCGCCTTGAAGTCGCGGTACCAGGGCGCTTGCATCTTGCGGGCGCCGGGCAGATTGAGCCAGAGCTGAAAGCCTTCCATCAGGCCTTCTTCCTGCTCGGGCAGCTCAGAGTGAATCACGCCACGGCCGGCCGTCATCCACTGCACGCCGCCGTTTTCGAGCAGACCTTCGTTGCCTGCGCTGTCGCGGTGGCGCATGCGCCCGGCGATCATGTAGGTCACTGTTTCAAAGCCGCGGTGCGGATGGTCGGGAAAGCCGGCGATGTAGTCGTCGGCCTGGTCGCTGCCGAAGGCATCGAGCATCAAAAAGGGGTCGAGCCGCTGCTGCAGGTCGTTGGTGAGCACGCGGGTGAGCTTGACGCCGGCACCGTCGGAAGTAGGCTGACCGCTGATCAGCCGCTCGATACGGCGCGGCGAGGACAAGGGAGGGGCTTGAGTCATGGAACGATTGTGCCTCTTGTGCCTTTTGTGTCTCTTGTGCCGGCACGAGGGCATGGGAGCCGCGCCCCCGCGGCGATGGAGCCCGGGCTCAGCTACCGACCGCCTCGCTCATGCACTTCTTGACATTGCTGTTCTTGGCCGCGCCGGCAAGTTTTTTCTCGGCTGCGGCGGCGTCGCATTTGGCCTGGGCGTCGGCCTCGCACTTTTTCATGAACGAGGTTTTTGCGGCGCCGGCGAGCTTTTTCTCGGCGGCCACAGCCGTGCAGCTGGGCTCGGCCGCAAAGGCGCTGACGGACAACAGGGATGCGGCGATCAGGGTGAGGGTGGTGCGCATAATGAGTTCACAAAATGATGACAAACGAGCGCAGGTTAGCATGAGCCGGCCCGTTTTGTCGCCCCCGAGCCTGGGGCTGCATCAGCCGATCAGCGCGGCGCGTCCAGGTCGATCAGGCTGGCCAGCTCAAGGTCCTCGGGTGCCTGGTAATCGGCGATCAGCAAGGCGCGCTCGCTGTTGTGGGCCCAGCGGGCAAAGGTCTCGCGCAAAAACCGCAGCGAGGGCGCGTCCAGCGCGGTGCCGGGCTGGTCAAGCAGGGCCAGGGTGCAGGGACGCGCGAGGGTGGCGGCAATGAACACCTTGCGCCGGCTGCCGGTCGAGAGCTGGTAGAGCGGCTTGCCCAGATGCTCTTGCAGCGAAAGGCCATGCAGCAGGGCGGGCAGCTGCTCCCGGGCCTCGGGCGGCACCCGCTGCTCGAGGACGCTTTGCACGAGCTGTTGGTCCAGCTGCTGGTCGAACGAGGCCTCATGCGCATCGTGCCAGCTGACCCTGCGCTTGAGATCGGCGGGCGAAAGGGGTGCGCCGTCTGCGCCCAAGCCGATAGATCCGCCCTGCGGGCTCAGCTGCCCGGCCAGCAGGCGCAGCAGCGTGCTTTTGCCGCGCCCTTCGTCGCCGCAGACGCAGCTCACGCCGGCCGGCAGATCAAAGCTCAGCGCATCAAACACAGGCTCGCTGGCCTGCGGGAACTGCCAGCGCAGGCCCTGCACGCGGATCAGGGGGGCGCTCGAGAAGGCGCTCGACGGGGCGCTCATGAGGGCGATCGTGGCGGAGACAAAAAATCCGCCTTCGGCGGATGGGTGTAGGACCCGCGCTGCGCCGGGGCGCTTGGCGGGGCGGCTCGCTTTACGCCATGGACACCGCGATAAAGGCCAGCAAAAAGATCAGCACGCCGCCCACCACGGGCAACACGATGGGGATCAGGGGCATGATGGCCTTCATGGTGTCTTGCTCTTCGCCGTGGGCGGGGGCATGGGATGCGCTGTCGTGATGGCTCATGAAAATTGCTCCGTGCAGTCTGGAGGCTTATTTTAGCGGCTGGGCTGGGCCGCCTGAGCAAAACCTGGCCTCTCAGAGGTGAGATGACCCCCGTGTAGGGGGCTGGTAATGGCTTGCACGCAGCGTTTGCCGCTGGCATAAACTCGGATTTTCAAACCGCGCCTTACCCAGGCTCGGCCTTTTATCGGGCCTGTTCACAAGACGGGCCCAACCCTATCAGGAGACCCATCCATGAATGCCCCCTTGCCCGAGCACCTGCTGCGCGCGCTCGAATCGGTCACGCTCGACGACAAATACGCTTTGCAAAGCGGCGATGCGTTCATGAGCGGCGTGCAAGCCCTGGTGCGCCTGCCCATGCTGCAGCGCCAGCGCGACCAGCGCCTGGGCAAGAACACGGCAGGCTTCGTCAGCGGCTACCGCGGCTCCCCCCTGGGCGGCTACGACCAGGCCCTGTGGAAGGCCAAGAGCCACCTGCAATCGCAGCACATCCATTTTCAGCCCGGCGTCAACGAGGAGCTGGCGGCCACGGCCATTTGGGGCACGCAGCAATTGGGCTTTGCGCCGCAGGGCTCGAGCAAATTCGACGGGGTGTTTGGCATCTGGTATGGCAAGGGCCCGGGCGTGGACCGCTGCTCCGATGTCTTCAAGCACGCCAATATGGCCGGCACCACCCCCTGGGGCGGGGTGCTGGCGGTGGCCGGCGACGACCATGTGGCCAAGAGCTCTACGGCGGCTCACCAGAGCGATCACATCTTCAAGGCCTGTGGCTTGCCGGTGTTTTTTCCGGCCAGTGTGCAAGAAATTCTGGACATGGGCCTGCATGCGCTGGCCATGAGCCGCTTTGCCGGTGTCTGGGCCGGCATGAAGACCATCCAGGAAATTGTCGAGTCCTCGGCCAGCGTGCAGGTCGATGCCGACCGGGTGCAGATCGTGCGCCCCGACTTTGACATGCCCGCCGGCGGCGTGCACATCCGCTGGCCCGACACCGCCTTGGAGCAGGAGGCGCGGCTGTTTGACCACAAGTGGTATGCGGCGCTGGCCTACATCCGCGCCAACCGGCTCAACCACACCGTCATCGCCGGACCACACGACAGGCTGGGCATCATGGCCAGCGGCAAGGCCTACAACGACACCCGCCAGGCGATGCGCGATTTGGGCCTTGATGAGGCCACCTGCCACCGAATCGGGCTGCGCCTGCACAAGGTGGGGGTGGTCTGGCCGCTGGAGGCACAGGGCACGCGCGAGTTCGCCACGGGCTTGCAGGAAATTCTGGTCATCGAAGAAAAGCGCCAAGTCATCGAATACCAGCTCAAGGAAGAGCTCTACAACTGGCGCGCCGACGTGCGCCCGCATGTGCTGGGCAAATTTGACGACGTGCCTGGCCAGTACAGCGGCGGCGAGTGGAGCGTGCCCAATCCGAGCGCGCACACGCTGCTGCGCGCCAGCGCCGACCTCACCCCGGCCCTGATTGCCAAAGCCATCGCCGCGCGGCTCAAGCGCCTGGGCGTCGATGAGGCCACGGCCGCGCGCATGGACGCGCACCTGGCCATCTTGGCTGCGCGCGAGTCGGCGCTGGCCAGCTCCCCTCCTGCGGCTGAGCGCACCCCCTGGTTTTGTTCGGGCTGTCCGCACAACACCTCCACTAAGGTGCCCGAAGGTTCGCGCACCATGGCCGGCATCGGCTGCCATTTCATGGCCTTGTGGATGGACCGTTCCACGGCCGGCTTCACGCAGATGGGTGGCGAGGGCGTGCCCTGGGTCGGCCAGGCGCCCTTCGTCAACGAGGCGCATGTGTTCGCCAACATTGGTGACGGCACCTACTTTCACAGCGGCCTGCTGGCCATCCGCCAGTCCATTGCGGCCGGCGTCAACATCACCTACAAGATCCTCTACAACGACGCGGTGGCCATGACCGGTGGCCAGCCGGTGGGCGAGCGCGCCGAGGGGCACAGCGTGCCGCAGATTGCCCATTCGGTGACGGCCGAGGGCGCGCGGCAGGTGGTGGTGGTGACCGATGAGCCCGAAAAATACCAGGGCGTGGCGCTGCCGGCCGGTGTGGGCGTGCACCACCGAGACCAGCTCGATGCCCTGCAGCGCCAGTTGCGCGAGGTCGCCGGCTGCACGGTCATCATTTACGACCAGACCTGCGCCACCGAAAAGCGCCGTCGCCGCAAGCGTGGCACCTTGGTCGATCCGGCCCGCCGGGTGCTGATCAATGAACTGGTGTGCGAGGGCTGCGGCGACTGCAGCGTGCAGTCCAACTGCTTGTCGGTCGAGCCGCTGGAGACCGAGTTCGGCCGCAAGCGGCAGATCAACCAGAGCAGCTGCAACAAGGACATGAGCTGCCTCAAAGGCTTTTGCCCGAGCTTCGTGACCATCGAGGGCGGACAGCTGCGCAAGAAGGCGCGCGATGCCCGCCTGAGCCCTTACGACGATGCCCGGCTGGGCGCGCTGTCCGAGCCGCAGGTGCCGGCACTGGGGGGCACAAGCGAGCCGGTATGGGGGCTGATCGTTGCCGGCGTGGGCGGCACCGGCGTGATCACCATCGGCCAGTTGCTGGGCATGGCGGCGCACCTGGAAGGCAAGGGCATCGTCACGCAAGATGCCGCCGGTCTGGCGCAAAAAGGCGGCAGCACCTGGAGCCACGTGCTCATCGCCCAGAGCCAGCACGACATCCGCACCACGCGCGTGAGCACGGCCGCAGCCGACCTGGTGCTTGCCTGCGACCCCATCGTCGGGGCCCACAAGGAGACGCTGCTGCGCATGCGCTCGGGCCGCACGCAAGTGGCTCTCAATGGCCACACCGCGCCGACGGCCGCTTTCGTCAAGGACGGCGGCTGGGCCAGCCCGGGCAGTGCCTGTCAGGCGCAGATGCAGCAAGCGGTCGGTGCGTCGGCGGTGGCCGCCTTTGATATGGACAGCGCGGCCGTCAAACTCATGGGCGACAGCCTCTACGCCAACCCCATGCTGCTGGGCTTTGCCTGGCAAAAGGGCTGGATCCCGCTGCAGCTGGCCTCGATCATGCGCGCCATCGAGCTCAACGAAGTGGCGGTCGATCAGAACAAGGCCGCTTTCACCTGGGGCCGGCGCGCCGCGCACGACGGCGAGGGCGTGCAGCGCCTGCTTGCGCCCGCGCAAGTGATCAGCCTGCCGGCGCGCCGTCAGAGCCTGGACGAGGTGGTGCAGCGGCGCGTTGAGTTCCTCACCGCTTACCAAGACCGCGCCTATGCGCAGCGCTACAGCGCCCTAGTCGAGCGTGTGCGACAGGCCGAGCTGCCGGTCTCTGGCCGGGGCGAGCTGGCCGAGGCAGTGGCCCGCAACCTCTTTAAGCTGATGGCTTACAAGGACGAGTACGAGGTGGCGCGGCTGCACACCGACGCCGCGTTTGCGCAAAAGATCCAGAGCCTGTTTGAGGGCGATTACAAGCTCAGCTACCACCTCGCGCCGCCTTTGCTGGCGCGCAAGGATGCCCAGGGTCACCTGATCAAGCGCCCTTATGGCGCTTGGATGCGCAGCGCCTTTGCCCTGCTCGCGCGGTTCAAGGGTTTGCGCGGCACCGCCTTCGATGTGTTTGGCTACACCCAAGAGCGCCGCAGCGAACACGAGCTGATCGGCCAGTACTGCGACACCGTCGAAGAGCTCATCGTTGGCCTCAAGCCCGACACCCTGGCGGCGGCGCTCGAGCTGGCGCGCATCGCCGAGCAGATCAAAGGCTTTGGCCATGTCAAGGAGCGCAATCTGCTGGCCGCCCAGCTGCAGTGGCAGCAGCGCTTGCAGGCCTTTCGCGAGGCCGCGCGCGCACCGGCACGGCAGGCGGCTTAAGACTTAGCCTACCGCCCGCGCTTGAAGCCCGATCGCGCCGAGGGCGGCGCTCCTACAAGCTTTCAGCAGGCCCGGATCAAGTACTGTAGGAGCCGCGCCCTCGCGGCGATGGGGCCTTTGATGAGAAGCCGCTGCTCGAGCAGTCACGCCATCGCACCGAGGGCGGCGCCCCCGCACCGCTTAAATCAGGCCGCGGGTCAGTCCTTCGCGCAAGCTTGCTTAAGACTGCATCACCGCTGAAAACCCGGCCTGGCTCAGCGCGGCGATCACCTGCTCGATGTGCGCCGGTCCGCGGGTTTGCAGCACCAGTTCAATATCGACGTGCTGGGCCGACAGCAGGCTGAAGGCGCGTTGATGGTGCACTTCGTCGATATTGGCGCCCGCTTGTGCCACGGTGTGCGTGATCTGTGCCAGTGAGCCCGGCACATCGCGGGCGCTGACCTTGAGCCTGACCAGCCGGCCGGCGCGTACCATGCCCCGTTCGATGATCGAGGCCAGCACCAGCGGGTCGATGTTGCCGCCGCACAGCACCAGCCCGACCCGCCGCCCGGCAAAGCGCTCGCGGTGGTGCAAGAGCGCGGCCAGGCCAG
>CANHBU010000088.1 GCA_947458345.1 Comamonadaceae bacterium | reverse complement strand
GTCCACCAGTCGGGCGATGATCTCTTGCGTCAGCCGGCCGGGGGCGCCCACTGCAATGCCCTCGGCCAGGGTGCTCTGGCCCTGCGGGTGCCGGCTGCCGGTGACGGCATTGGTCATGGCCGGAAACTGGCGCACCTGAACCCCCACCATCTCGATGTCGGGGCGCAGCGCCTTGGCTGCTGTGGCCATGCCGGCCATCAGCCCGCCGCCCCCAATGGCCACCACCAGCGCGTCGATGTGTGGCTGCTCGGCCAGCATTTCCAGCGCCACCGTGCCCTGACCGGCAATGATGGCCGCATCGTCGTAGGGGTGGACCAGCACCAGCGACTCTTGCTCGGCCAACTGCAGCGCGTGGGCGCGCGCTTGCTCGAGTGTGTCGCCGTGTAGGATGACTTGCGCACCAAAGCCGCGTGTGCGCTCGACCTTGACGCCAGGGGTCAAGCGCGGCATGACGATCACCGCCCGCACCCCGAGGCGCTGCGCGTGATAGGCCACGCCCTGCGCATGGTTGCCGGCGCTCATGGCCACCACGCCGCGCCGGCGTTCTTCGGCGCTCAGGCCGCTGAGCTTGTTGTAGGCCCCACGCTCTTTGAAGGAGGCGGTGTACTGAAGGTTTTCGAACTTCAGGAACACCTCGCAGCCCAGAATCTGCGACAGGGTGCGCGAGGCCAGGCAGGGCGTGCGCAGCACCTGCCCCTCGATGCGCCGGGCGGCTTGTTCAATATCCGAAAGTGACACCATGACCGCCGATTGTCTGGCCTTCGGGCCGGGCACAAGCGGCTGATCGGCAGTCAAAAGGTCACCGTCGTGCAAAGCCTGTCAATTTGCATCCACCATCAGCCCCGCTAATGCCGCCGCTGATGCCGCCGCTGATATAGGCCAGGCATGGCATCGGGCTCAGCGCTTGCGGCCGCGTCGAGGCGCGACATCGGCGGCACTTCGGCGTGCCCGCCAGGGGCGGCTTACCCCGAAAGCTTTGGCGACCTACTGCGGACCTGTGGCGACCGGCTGTCCGCTGGCCAGCCCGATCGTCTGCTCGTCCAATCCAAGGGCCGAGAGCACCTCGTGCGTGTGCTGCCCCAGCGTGGGGATTTCCGCTTGTACCTGCCCGGGTTCATGGCGGAACTTGATCGGGATGCCCAACTCGGTGACGCGGCCGCCGCCAAAGCCCTGCTGCTCAAAGTCCAGGCGCATTTGCCGGGCTTGAACCTGCGGCATCGACAGCGCCTGCTTGAGGCTGCGCACGGGCGCCCAGCAAACGTCCAGCGGGGCCAGGAAGGCCTCCCATTGCGGCAAGGTTTTTTCCATGAACGTGGCGCGCAAGAAATCGCGCACCGGGTCCTGCCCGCGGCCGGGCGGCAATTTGCACAGCTCCAGCAAATCGGGGCGACCGAGCGCCGTCAAGAGATTGCGGGCAAATTTGAGCTCGCTGCCGCCGAGGGTCAAGAACTGAGCGTCGGCGCATTGGTAGATTTGGTAGAAGGCGCTGCCGCCAAAGCCCCGCTCGCTGCTCAGTTCGAGCTCGCGGTCTTCGCCAAACGCGGGCCCGACCACATTGACCAGCCAGCTCATCAAGGCGTCTTGCATCGAGATGTCGATGTAGTCGCCCTGGCCGGTCGATTGACAACGCAGCAGGGCCATCAGCACCCCATTCATGGCCATCAGCGAAGCGGCCATGTCGGCCGCCGGGATGCCAGGCAGCGCCGGCCGGCCGTCGGGCCCGCAATTGAGGCTGACCACACCCGATTCGGCCTGTATGCTCAAGTCGTGCGCAGGCCGCTGGGCCATCGGGCCGTCTTGGCCATAGGCGGCCACCGAGACATAAACAATGCGCGGATTGACCGCCTTGACCGCCTCATAGCCTATGCCCAGGCGCTGCACCACGCCGGGTCGAAAGGCCTCGACCACCACGTCGGCGGTTTGCGCCAGCTTCATGAAGGCCGCCACGCCTTCGGGCGACTTCAAATTGAGCACGATGCTTTTCTTGCCGCGGTGCGTGTTGCGAAACCACACACTGGCACCGGCCTGTCGAGCGCCTATGGTTCGGGTCGGCTCGCCTTCCTGCGATTCGATGCGGATCACCTCGGCACCGTGGTCGCCCATCATCATCGTGAAATGCGGCCCGGGCAGGAACTGCGACAGGTCGAGCACCCGAAGGCCTTGCAGCTTCATATCACGCCCTCTTGCTTGAGCCGCGAAATCTCATCGGCCGACCAGCCCATATCGCCGAGCAGTTGCGCCGTGTCCGCGCCCAGGGCTGAGCAGGCTTTGCCCTGCGGGCGCTGCCCCTCGATGCGGATGGGCGAGGCCACCAGCTTTTGCTGCGGCGCGTGCGGATGGGGCACCTGTTCGACCATCCCCTGGCTCAGCGCGAAGGGTTGGGTCAGCGCTTGGGCCAAATTGAGCACCGGGGCGGCTGGCAGCTTGCCGGCAAACAGCGCCATCCAATCGGCCACCGCCTTGTGCTTGAACACGGCCTCGAGCTCGGCCGTCATTTCAAGGCGATGCTTGCGGCGGCTGGCGGCGTCGACAAAGCGGGGGTCGTCTAGCCATTGCGGCTTGCCCACGCCCTCGGCCAGGGCGCGCCAAAATTTGGGCGTCATGCACATCACAAACAGCCAGCCGTCGGCGCAGGGCACCAACTCGCACGGCACGGTCGAGGGATGGGCCGATCTGGGCATGCGCTCGATGGTGTGCCCCTCGTTGAGAAACCAGGCGGCCGGATAGTTCAATTGCGCCAGCGCGACGTCAAACAAACTGATGTCGATGTCGCAGCCCCTGTTGTGGCGCTGAGCGCCCCACACCCCCGCCAGCAGCGACATGGCGGTCGTCATGCCGGTCATGAAATCGACCACGCTCAGGCCCATGCGCGTCGGCGGTGAGCTGGGCTCGCCGGTCAGATGCAGAAAACCGGCTTCGGCCTGCATCAGGTAGTCGTAGCCGGGCCAGGCGGCGCGGTCGTTGTGGCGTCCGTAGGCGCTCAGGTGGACGCACACCAGCTTGGGATTGGCGTCCTTGAGCGCTGCGTAGGTCAGGCCCAGCCGATCGGGCAAATCGCCGCGAAGGTTGTTCATGACCGCGTCGCATTGCGCCGCCAGCCGCTTGAGCGTGGCTCGACCGTCCGGTTTTTTCAGATCGAGCGTCAAGCTCTTTTTGTTTCGGTTCAGGCTCTGAAAAAACAGGCTGTCGGGCTGGTTTGGGTCCTCGCCTAAAAAATAAGGCCCGGTCAGCCGCGAGACATCGCCGCCCTCATGCGGGTTTTCGATCTTGATGACTTCGGCCCCAAGGTCAGCCAGCTGCATCGAGCCATAAGGCCCCGCGCCGTATTGCTCGGCGCTCAGGATGCGCATGCCTTGCAGGGGTTTGTAGGCGGCCATGGTCAAATCTTGTGGCGCTCGATCAACTGCTTGGCGATGACCGTGCGCAAGATCTCGTTGCTGCCCTCGCCGATGCACATCAGCATGCAGTCGCGGTAGTAGCGCTCGATTTCATACTCGACCGAGTAGCTAAAGCCGCCAAAGATGCGCATGGCTTCCTGGGCGCAAAAAGCGCCCGCCTCGGAGCCGGCCAACTTGGCCATCGCTGCCTCTAAGTCGCAGCGCTCGCCGGCGTCGTACTTGAGCGAGGCCAATTTGACGAGCTGCCGGGCGCCTTCGATCTGGGTCGCCATGTCGGCGAGCTTGAGCTGGACGGCCTGGTGGTTCCACAAGGGCTTGCCAAAGGTGCTGCGCTCTTGCGCGTAGCGCAGGGCCATCTTCAAAGCGCCCTCGCCAATTCCTACGCCCCGCGCCGCCACGTTGATGCGCCCCAGCTCCAGCCCGCCAGCAATCTGAAAGAAGCCCTGGCCCTCTTGCCCGCCCACCAGGTTGGCGGCCGGAACGCGGTAGTCCTGAAAGCTCAGCTCGCACGAGTCAATCGAGCGGTAGCCGAGCTTTTTGAGCTTGTTGCCGACGATGAAGCCCTCGGTCTTTTCGGCAATGAACAGGCTCATGCCCTTGTAGCGCGGGTCGGCCTTGGGGTCGGTCTTGACCAGCAGCAAAGTGCCGTGGCCGTGCAAGCTGTTGGTGATCCAGGTCTTGCTGCCATTGATCACGTACTGATCGCCCTGCTTTTTGGCGACGGTGCGGATGGCCTGCAAGTCCGACCCTGCGTTCGGTTCGGTCAAGCCGATGCTGCCGCGAAATTCACCGGTGGCCATGCGCGGCAGGTACTTTTGCTTTTGTTCCTCGGTGCCAAAGCGCTCGATGGCCGAGGCCATGATCAGGTGGGAATTGAAAATCCCTGAGGGCGCCATCCAGACGGAGGCCACCTTGGTCACGATCTGGGCATAGGTCCAGGCCGACAGGCCCAGGCCACCATACTGCTCGCCGATCGTCGCACCGAACAGCCCCAATTGCTTCATCTGCTCGACGATCTCGTGGGGATACTCGTCGGCCAGGTCGAACTGGCGCGCGACGGGGCGCAGCTCTTTTTCGGCCCAAGCCTCAATTGCGTCGATCAGTGCCAGGTCGTCTTGCTCGGACCGTGATTGCATCGTCATGGAGATTTCCTCGGGATCAGTAGTTGGCTTTTTTCTCGACATCAAAACCGTGCTTGGCCACCAAGATGGTGCGCATGAAGGTGCACACCGTCTTGCCCTCCTGCTGGGTGCCGATGGTCTTGACGCTGACGATGCCGGCATTGGGCCGCGACGAGGACTCGCGCTTGTCGAGCACCTCGCTGCGCGCGTAGAGCGTATCGTTGGCAAACAAGGGGTAGGTCAGCTTGATGTCGCTCCAGCCCAGATTGGCGATCGCCTTCTGGCTGACATCGGTCACGCTCATGCCCACCATCAGCGCCACCGTCAGCGGGCTGCAAATGATGCAGCGGCCAAACTCACTGTGCTTGGCATACTCTTCATCGAAATGCATGGGGTGGGTGTTCATGGTCAGCAAGGTGAACCATGTGTTGTCGGTTTGCGTGATCGTGCGGCCCGGGCGGTGCTCGTAGATGTCGCCGACCTGAAAGTCTTCGTAGTAGCGGCCGAACGATTCGCGGTAGTGCTGCGGGCCGACGGGGTGGGCGTTTTGAACCATGGAAGGACTCCTTTTACTGTTCGGTGGGGCGCAAAAGTGCGGCGGCCGCAAGAACTCGAGCCGCGCGCTTGATGATGGGGGCGTCGACCAGCTTGCCCTGGTAGACAAAGGCACCCCGTATTTGATCGGGCCCGCCTTGGGCGTCCATGGCCTCTTGCAGCCCTTGCGCCCATGCCAGCTCCTGAGGCTCGGGCGCAAACGATTCGTGGATCGGTCCGATCTGCGAGGGATGAATCGCCGTTTTGCAGTCGAAGCCCATTTGCAAGGCCAGGCTGGTTTCGTGGCGCAGGCCCGGCTCGTCACTGATGTGGATGAAAGGCACGTCCCAAGCTTGCAGCGCGCAAGCCTTGGCCGCCATCACCAGGTTGGCACGGGCCCCGAGCAGGCCCGTCCAATTGAACTGGGCGCCCAACTCCATCGACAGGTCGGCCCCGCCGAGCATCAAGGCCGACAGACGCGGCGCCCCGTCCCTGACCGCTGCGCCAATGCCCGCGGCCCCTTGCATGCCCCGCGGTGTTTCGATCAGCGCCACCAGATGTTTGAAGGTGTGGGGCAGCCAGCGCTCTACTAGGCTCAGCTGCGCCGGGTCTTCCACTTTGGGCACGATCAGGTAGTCCATGCGGGCGGCGCTGTCTTGCAGCGCCAGCACATCGCGCAGACCGTCGGGCGTGCCAATGGCATTGATGCGAACGGCCAACTGAGCATCACCGGGCTTGGGTGCATAGCCCGCCATGAACTCACAGACGCTCAGGCGGGCCTGGCTCTTGCGCGAAGGATGCACCGCATCTTCGAGGTCGATGCAGGCCAAGTCGGCACCTGAAGCCAGGGCCTTGGGGTAACGGTCGGCCCTTTCCCCCGAGACAAAGAGCATGGAGCGCAGGGGGCGAATCATGGGCGTGGGCGCAGTCAAAATATGTCCGGACAAGTATAGTGAGTTCTCGATAGCCGTCAAACCACAACGGCCTTTGTGCGCGGCTGCAGCAGGCCCGTTCCAGGCGCGGCCGCAAAGCCCGCGCCCCGCGCGCGCTTACGCCGAGCGCAAGCCTTCGCGGGCCACGTAAAAAGCATCTTTTGGTTGCGCATGGGCTTGCGTCCACGCCGGCCCATTGAGTGCCACCCAGACCGCGGTGGCCAAACGGGAGAAGGCCACCAAGACCTCAAGATCGGGGTCGTCAAAGGTGTGGCGCGCTTGCGCCGCCATGAACAACTGCCCCAGAAATTGGCCCTGCCAGATCATGGGCGAGAGAACGGCCGAGCCCATCCGCGCAGACTTCAGGTACTGCTTGAAGGAGCCGTGGTCGTCGGTGTTTTTTAGGATCAGCTTTTCACCGCTTGCGTACACATGGCCGGGGTGGCCGCCGTCGATGGGCACCATCAAGCGCTTTTGCTCGGGGGGGAAACCCACGTTGCCCACGAGCATGTGATGCTGCCGGTCGGGCGTGACGATGAAAACACCGGCCACAAAAAACTGCCGCTCCTGGCCCTTGAGGGCGCCGGGCTGCAAGTGACGCCCTCGGTCGCCGAGCAGGCCAAAGCAAGCCTGGGTGAGGATTTCAATGGCCTGTTCGGGCTCGCGCGCATTGAGTGCAGCTTGCCCTGCGCTCTCAAGCAGCGCCCAGGCTCTCGGGTAAAGGCTTGGATCGGACACGCCTGTTCATCCCATCAAATACTCAGGCAGCCATGTGACGGCGCCCGCAAAGACGACCGCCGCGGTGGCCAGCACAACCATGGACACCCCGTGTGGCCAAGGATGAGCAAGACCACGGCCAGCGCGGTGATCAGCACACGGCTTGAAAAGGCTGACACGCATCAAGACAGGACCCCCCCGTGAAAGTCGGCGGACAAGACCAAGTCGGCGGGTCAACACCGCCCCTGTGCACGGGCCAAGTGATGGATCCTTGGCCGCACGCGTCGACTTTAACAATATGTCCGGACAAGTGTAAAGGGGGCCGTGCCCTGCTTCGGGTTTGTGCGGATGCCCCGCGGGGCGCTTACTGCCGGCGCAGTGTGCTGGTGTAGGTGAACAGCTGCGATTGGTAAAGTGAGTGGGCAACCACCAACAGTTTGCCCGAGGCGTCGAAGTAGCGGCGCACAGTTTGAAAGGCGG
>CANHBU010000087.1 GCA_947458345.1 Comamonadaceae bacterium | reverse complement strand
CCGAGCGCCGGGTCGCATCCGGCGGCGCGAGCGGTTGGCCGGCGCCCGTCTGGCCTCGGCGCGTAACCTGCATGGCTCGGTGCAGCGCAGCGTCACCACCACCACGACCTTCGAGGCCACGGGCGACGGGCTGCTGCGTCTGCAATCTGTGCTGGCGCCCCAAGCCCAACTGCATGGGCTCAAGCTCTCGCCCCTGCATCTGATGGCCAAGTGCGTCGCGGCCGCGCTGGTGCGCCACGAACGTTTTAACGCGACGATCGACGAAGACGCGCAGGAGCTGCTGCTGCGCGAATCGGCCGATTTGGGGATTGCGGTGGCAGCGGGCGAGCGTCTTTTGGTGCCCGTGGTGTATGGCGCCGACCAGCGCCTGCTGTTTGACCTCGTGCGCACCCTGGATGACTATGCACAACGCGCGCGGGAAGGCCGGCTCTTGATGTCCGAGCTCAGCGGCGGCAGTTTTACCATCTCGAGCACCGGCGGCATGGAGCGCGCAACCATGGTCTCGACGCGGCCGATCATCAACCCGCCCCAGACCGCAACCCTTTGGGTCTCGCGCATCGTCGAGCGCCCCCGCGTGATCGAGGGCGTGCTGTCGGCCGGGCCCATGCTCACCGCCAGCCTGAGTTTTGATCACCGCTTCATTGATGGGGCCGAGGCGGTGCGCTTCATCAACGATCTGGCCGACCTGTTCGAGCATCCCGAGCGGGCGCTGGGCTGACAGGAGCGCAGGCAATATGGTGGCGCATCACCGGCCAGGCACGGGCCTGAACCTCTTGGCAGCTTGCGCACGGGCGGGGTCGGCATGAGCTCGCAATACGTCCAGATCCACCCACAGGCGCTGACAGCCTACATTGCCGCGATCGCTTGCGCGGCCGGTAGCAGCGAAGTCGAGGCCCAGCGGGTGGCCCGCAATCTGGTGCTTGCCAATTTGTCGGGCCACGATTCGCACGGCGTGGGCATGATGCCCTGGTACGTCAAGTACATCGGCTCGGGCGGCCTGGCCCTCAACCGCAGCGCCCAGGTGACCGGCGACATGGGCGCGATCTTGATGATCGACGGCCAAAAGGGTTATGGCCAGGTGATCGGCCACGAGGCCATGCAACTGGGCATAGACCGCGCGCGCCAGCAAGGCATCGCGCTGGTCGCGCTGCGCAACAGCCACCATCTCGGCCGAATCGGTCAATGGGCCGAGGACTGCGCGGACGCCGGCCTGGTGTCCATCCATTTCGTCAACGCCTTGCTCTGGCCGCTGGTCGCTCCGTATGCCGGTTCTGACGCGCGCTTTGCCACGAACCCGTTTTGCGTGGGCGTTCCGCGGGACAAGGCAGCGCCGGTCATCCTTGACTTTGCCACCACCAAGCTCGCGCTGGGCAAGGTGCGGGTCGCGATGCAATCGGGCCAGCCGGTCCCGCCGGACGTCCTGATCGACAGCGCAGGCCGCCCCACCCAGGATCCGCGCGTGATGTTCGAGGCCGATGCCGCTGGCAAGCTCGGCGCCATGCTTGCGTTTGGCGGCCACAAGGGCTTCGGCATGGCCCTGGTGTGCGAGCTTCTGGGCGGTGCCTTGACCGGCGGTGCGACCTTGCATGCGCCCACGCATCTCGATGGCATCTACAACAACATGCTGTCCATCCTCATCGATCCGGCGCGCTTGGCCGGCGACTCTCTGCACCGGGAGATGGAATCTTTCATTGACTGGGTGCGCCTGTCTCCGGTGGCGCCGGGCTACGACCGGGTCCGCATCGCTGGTGAGCCCGAACTGGAAAAGCGCCAAGAGCGCGCCCAGGCCATCCCGATCGAGCTGGCCACCTGGAACGACCTGCGCCAGTGCGCAGTTCAGGCGGGCATGGGCGAGACCGACATCGCAAGCCACACCAGCGCGGGCCGATTTTGCTAGGGATAGCGAGCACCCGGCCAGCCAGTTAACGCAAGACCCCCTTCGCACATCTTTGTAGCATGGCCTAAGAAGTGTGTCCGTCTCTAGGCCCCATCCGATCCGTCAGACCCGCTTGCTTCGCAAACCGTCCCCCGCCACTTGGAGAGCCGCCATGTCCATCCGCCTCACCGCAAAGCTCCTGCTGCAGTCCAGCTTGTTGCTCGCGCTCGTGTCACCCGCCGCGTATGCCACCCCCACGGGCAAGATCACCATCGCGGTGCCGTCCGAGCCCGGAACGCTCGATCCGATGCGCTCGAACAACCGCTACAACCATACCTTCAACGCCAATATGTTCGAGGCGCTGTACATCCGCGATTCGCGCGCCGAGCTGGTGCCCGGCCTGGCAGAGTCGGTCAACATCTCCAGCGACGGCCTGACCTACACCTTCAAGCTGCGCCGCGGCGTGCGCTTTCACGATGGCTCGACGATGACGGCCGACGACGTCAAGTTCAGCATGGATCGCGCCACCAACCCGGCCACCAAGAATCCGATGGCCGCGTACCTCAAGGCCATCGAGAAGGTCGATATCGCCAACCCGGACACCATCGTGGTCAAGCTCAAGGAGCGTGACGGCACCTTTCTCAAGAAGCTGGCTTTCGCGGGCTGGGTGATTCCGCGCAAATACTTCGAGTCGGTGGGCGAGGAAGGCTTCGCCCGCAGGCCGATCGGCTCTGGCCCTTTCAAGTTCAAGTCGCGCTCGATCAACGAGGCCATCGAACTGGAGGCCAATGAGTTGCACCGATCCCATGTGCCCAAGGTCAAGGACTTGGTCTACCGCACCATCCCAGAAGATGCGGTGCGCCTGGCCGAACTGCAGACGGGCCGCGTGGACATCGCCACCGAGATGCCGCCACCCCTGATGGCGCGGATCGAAGCGCTGCGTGACGTCAAGGCCGTCTCGCATCCGAGCGGCGCGGTGTATTGGGTCGTCTTTAACGTCAAGGACGGCAAGGACAACCCGGTGACCAAGCAAAAGGTGCGTCAGGCACTGAACTACGGGATTGACAAGCAGGCCATCATCAAGGGCGTGCTCAGAGGTCAGGCCACCCAGGTGGCCGGCGCACTGGTGCCCTCGATCACCCCCGCCGACCCGACGCTCAAGCCCTACCCCTATGACCCGGCCATGGCGCGCAAGCTGCTCGCCGAAGCTGGCTATCCCAACGGACTCAAGGTCGAGATGTACAGCTCGGTCGGCCGCTACACCCTGGACAAAGACATCTCGCTGGCGATCGCCAACAGCCTCAAGACCGTGGGCGTCGAGGTCGATCTGAAGCTGTGGGAGTCCTCCAAGTGGGTGGGCGACCTGGGCAAAAAGTACTATCCCATGAGCTACCAAGAGTTCGGCAACACGATTTTCGACCCCGAAGGCCTCATGATCTTTGGTGTCCACACCAAAGCGTTCTGGTCCTTCTACACCAACCCCCAGGTGGACAAGCTGATCGATGAGTCCATGGCGATCATTGACTCCAAGCAGCGCGATGCGCACTTCCACAAGATCGACCGCCTGCTGCACGAGGATGCCTCGCACATCTTTTTGTGGGAGAGCAAGATCGTGATGGGGGTCAAGGACAAGTTGAACTGGACCCCTGCGCCTGGCGACACCTGGTTCAAGTTCTGGGATGCCTCTTGGCAGAAGTGACAGGTAGCGGGACTTGTAGCGGGACAGCTGGCGGGTATGGGCGGCTGGGCGCCGCCAAGGCCGCCCGCCCGCAAGGCTCGACGCGGCCATGCTGAGCTATCTTTTGGGGCGCCTGTGGCACGCGCTGCTGTGCGTGCTGGGCGTCTCGGTCATTGTGTTCGCGATCACCCACATGATCGGCGACCCCGTCAACCTCTTGGTGCCGCCCGAAATGTCGGCCGCCGACCGCCAAGCGTACCGGGAGTCGCTCGGCCTGGATCGCGGGCCCATCACCCAGTACTTCATTTTTCTTTCCAAGGCGGTTCAGGGCGATCTGGGAACTTCCTACCGCTTTGACATCCCGGTCCTCGAGCTCGTGCTCAACCGCTTTCCGGCGACCATCGAACTGGCGCTGGCCGCGATGGTGTTTGCGGTCATGGTGGGTATGAGCACCGGCATCGTCTCGGCGATCTGGCCGGGCACCTTGCTCGACCGGCTCGTTCAGGGCGCATCGCTCCTGGGGATGGCTGCGCCGACTTTCTGGGTCGGCATCATGCTGATCTTGCTGTTTTCGGTCCAGCTGCAGTGGTTGCCCACGGCTGGGCGCTCGGACTGGTCCTCGCTGGTGCTGCCGGCGATCACCTTGGGCTGGTACTCGACGGCGGTGATCTCGCGCATGACCCGCTCCACCATGCTGGAGGTGCTGGACTCCGATTACATCCGCATGTCGGTGCTCAAGGGAACGCCGCGGCGCGTGATCATCTTTAAGCACAGCCTCAAGAACATCCTGACCACCATGGTCACCATCGTGTCCTTGCAACTGGTGGTGCTGCTGGCCGGAGCAGTGATCACCGAAACGATCTTTGCGTGGCCGGGCATCGGCCGGCTGCTGATCCAGTCCGCTGGCAGCGGCGACTACCCGGTGGTGCAAGGCATCACCTTGCTGTGTTCCGTGCTGTTCGTGCTGATCGATCTCGTCACGGACCTGCTTTATCTTGCGATCGATCCTCGTCTTCGGCACGCCCAGTGAGCACCTCTGCATTGTCCAGCCGCGCTGTGCGCGCGCGTCGTTCGGCCCTCTTGCTGGGCAGCGGCCTGCTCGTGGTTGGCCTGTTTGTGCTGGTGGGGATCTTCGCGCCCTGGCTTTCGCCGCACGACCCCACGCAGCAAAACATTGGCAACACGCTGATGCCGCCTTTTTGGGAGGAGGGCGGGTCGCTCGAGCATCCGCTGGGCACCGCCTCCCTCGGCCAGGACGTCCTGAGCGGAATCATTCATGGCGCCCGGGTGTCCTTGTTGGTCGCCGTGTGCGCGGTGTTCTTGTCCGGCGCCTTTGGCGTGACCGTGGGCCTGCTGGCAGGATTTCTGGGTGGCTGGATCGACAGTCTGCTGATGCGCCTGGCCGATATGCAGTTGTCCATTCCCTTTATCTTGCTGGCCATTGCTTTGATTGGCGCCCTCGGTCCGAGCATGAGCAATGTGATTTTTGTGATTGCCATCACCAACTGGGTGTCTTATGCGCGCGTCGCGCGCGCCGAGACGCGCAGCCTGCGAGAGCGCGACTTCGTCAAGGCCGCGCGCATCTCCGGCACCGGGCTGGCGCGCATGCTGGCGGTCCACATCTTTCCGAATGTGCTCAATTCGGTCGTGGTGCTGGCCACGCTGGACATCGGCAAAGTCATCATCTTTGAATCGGGCCTGAGCTTCCTCGGCCTGGGTGTGCAGCCGCCCACCCCGTCGTGGGGCGCGATGCTCGCCGATGGGCGCAAATACGTCAATATTGCTTGGTGGCTGTCGATGTTTCCGGGTCTGGCGATCATGGCCGTGGCGCTGGGCGTGAACTTCCTCGGCGACTGGGTGCGCGAGCGACTCGATCCGAAATTCCTGGAGTGAGCCTTCCCATGCACAGTGATGTCGTTCTGAAGGTCGAGGCACTGCAGACCCAGTTTGACACCCGCCGTGGGCTGGTGCGCGCGGTCGATGGGGTCGACTTTTCTCTGCGCCGCGGGGAGGTGCTGGGCATCGTCGGCGAGTCGGGCTCTGGCAAAAGCATCACCGCCTTTTCGCTCATGCGCGCGCTGCCTGGCCTGTCTGGACGCACGGTGGGCGGTCGGGTGCTGCTCCACGGGGTCGACCTGCTCAAGCTGCCCGAATCCGAAATGCGCGCGATCCGAGGCGCGCGCATGGCGATGATCTGCCAGAACCCCAACACCTCGCTCAACCCGCTGTTCACGGTGGGCGAGCAGCTAGAAGAAACCCTGCGCTTTCACGCCAAGGGCGCCGGTGCGGATGCGAGGCAGCGCGTGCTGCGCTTGCTGGCCGAGGTGCAGCTGCCTTCGCCCGAGGTCCAGCTGCGCCGCTATCCCTTTCAGATGAGCGGGGGCATGAAGCAGCGCGTGGCCATTGCCATGGCGCTGATCTGCGAGCCCGAGGTGCTGATTGCCGACGAGCCCACCACGGCGCTCGATGTCACGATCCAAGCTCAGATCCTGCATCTTTTGCGGGAGGTGCGGCGCAAGCATGGCACCTCCATCGTCTTCATCACCCACGACCTGGGCGTTGTCGCGCAGCTGTGCGACAGCGTCGCCGTGATGTATGCCGGCCGTGTCGTCGAGTACAACGAGATCCGAGAGCTGTTTCGCCGGCCGCGCCACCCTTACACGGCCGGCCTGATGCAGTCCAACCCGGTGTTCGGTCGGCGCCAAGAGCGCCTGCACTCCATGGAGGGCCAGCCACCGGACCTCGTGGCGCCGCCGGCAGGCTGCGCCTTTGCCGCGCGCTGCCCGCATGTGCAGCCCATCTGCCGCGAGCAGACGCCGCCGCGGGTCGCCATTGACGAGCGCCACTTCTACGCCTGCTGGCGTGACGCGCCCCCGGGAGTCGCGCATGCTGCTTGAGGTCAAAGATCTGGTCAAGCATTACACGGTCTCGCGTGGCGGTCTCCTGGGCGCCAAGGCGACCTTGAAGGCCGTCGATGGGGTCAGTTTTTCGATTGCCGAGGGCGAGACTTTAGGGCTCGTGGGCGAGTCGGGCTCGGGCAAATCGACGATCGGGCAGATGCTCCTGCTTCTGACCCCTCACACCAGCGGCAGCGTGCACTTTGAAGGTCAGGATCTGCATGCGCTGCAGCGCGATTACCGCGCCAAGCTGATGGGCAAGATCCAGGTGGTCTTTCAAGACCCCTACGATTGCCTCAATCCAAAAATGCGCGTCGGCGACATCGTCGCTGAGCCGCTGCGCAACCTGGCGCGCCTGAGCGCAGCCGAGATCGATCGCCAGGTCGCGGCGGTCATCGAGAAGGTGGGTCTGCGGCCGAGCGACTTGCGCAAGTTTCCTCACCAGTTCAGCGGTGGGCAGCGCCAGCGCATCTCAATTGCCCGAGCGATCTCGGTCAAGCCGCGCTTTATCGTGATGGACGAGCCGGTTTCCGCCCTCGACGTCTCGGTGCAGGCGCAGGTGATCAATCTGCTCAGGGACATCCAGCGCGATGAAGGCGTTGCCTACCTGTTTATCTCGCACAACCTGGCGGTCGTCGAGCATCTGTCGCACCGCATCGCCATTCTCTACCTCGGCCGCATCGTGGAGGTGCTGGACAGCCAGGCCCTCAATGCCCAGGCTGCGCATCCGTACACGCTGTCGCTAATTGACGCCATTCCCGTGCCCGACCCCGAGCGGGTGCGCACCGATCTGCGCTTGCATGGCGAGATTCCCAGCGCCATGGACCTGCCCCGCGGCTGCGCCTTCCAGGGCCGTTGCGCCTTCGCGCAGGAGCGTTGCCGCCAGGAGACGCCTGTGCTGGAAGATCTGGGTGCAGGCCATCTGGTGGCCT
>CANHBU010000086.1 GCA_947458345.1 Comamonadaceae bacterium | reverse complement strand
TGCACCCGGGCGCGACCGAGCAGGCGCGAATGGGGACCCAGGCGCCGGATGTCGTTGCTGCCGGTGTGGCACAAAGTGCCGTAGACAAAAAGCGGTCGCTCGACACCGATCGGGTCGAAGGGATCGCCGCCAAAAATGGGATCTTCAGGCATGATCTGAACCATGTTGCACCAAGCTGCTGCCCCCAGGGCCTTTGTCGACCGCTCGCGCGCGGCCGTCCTGTGGCCGGCGGCGCTGCAGTCGGGGCTGTACCGCCGGCGCGATCGACAGCACGCGAGCGACGGCCCATGAAGCCGATTGTGGCCCAGGCCTGCCTGGCGGCGAGCATGGCGCTGGTGGGCAGCTACGTGGCCCTGTCTAAGCCCCTGGTGGCGGTGTTTCCGGTGTTTTTGCTGGCCTGGATGCGCTTTGGCATCGGCGCTGTGGCCACCTGGCACTGGCTGCGCAAACCGGACGATGAGCCCGCGCTCGACCGGCCGACCCGTCGGCTGCTGTTTCTGGAGGCGTTTTTAGGCAATTTCCTGTTTTCGATCTGCATGCTCTACGGCGTGGCCCTGAGTTCGGCCGTTGCAGCCGGTGTCATCATGGCCGCCATCCCGGCTGCGGTGGCGCTGCTGGGATGGCTCTGGCTCAGGGAATCGATTTCAATGCGTGTGGCACTGGCCACCGCTTTGGCCGTGGTGGGCATCGGCCTGCTGTCGGCCCAGGGCGCAAGCCCGTTGGCAGGCGCTCCAGACGCAGCCTGGCTCGGTCATTTGCTGCTGCTGGGCGCCGTGCTGTGCGAGGCCGCTTATGCGGTGATCGGCAAGCGCCTGACAGCGCGCCTGTCGCCGCGGCGCATCACGGCGCTCATCAACCTCTGGGGCCTGGCCCTGATGACCCCCTTGGGGCTTTGGAGCGCCGCCGATTTTGCGTGGGGCGACGTGCCGGCGTGGGCCTGGCCCGCCCTGCTCTTTTACGCTCTGGCGGCCAGCGTGTGGAGCGTCTGGCTGTGGATGACAGGCCTGCGCGGTGTGGCGGCCAGCGCGGCCGGCGTTTTCACGGTGATGCTGCCCATCAGTGCCACGCTGGTCGGCGTGCTGGCGCTCGGCGAAGTTCTCGGGCCCTGGCAGTGGCTCGCGCTAGGTTTGGCGCTGGCCGCCGTGCTGCTGGCCACGGCGCCACATCGATCGTCCTGATCGATGCGGCCGATCAGGACGGGCAGCGCTCAGTGCTTGTGGCCGTGCGAGAGCGCCGACTCGATGCTGTGCCCCCGGTTGGCAATCAGGGTCGGGGCCAGAGAGCCCAGCACCATGCCGAAGATGGAGGCGGCCAGCCCCAAGAGATTGGCCGGGATCATGGCATCGCTGGCCACCGTGTTGGCGGTCAGCCAGGTGCCAATGCCCAGCACAAAAGACAGCAATGCGCCCTGCGTGTTCGCGCGCTTCCAGTAGGCACCAGCCACCAGCGGCACGAAGGCACCGCACAAGGTCACGTTGTAGGCGTTTTGCACCATCTCGTACATGGTGCTCTTGCTGTTGAGCGCAAACAGCAGGGCAAAGGCGGTGAAGGTCACCAACACAATGCGCAGCGTCATGAGCATCTGGCGATCGCTCATACGGGGCACAAAGGGGCGCAGCACGTTCTCGGTGAAAGTGGCGGTCGGAGCCAGCAGCGCGCCACTGGCGGTCGACAAGATGGCCGACAACAGGGCACCAAAAAACAGAATCTGCGCCCACATCGGCATCTGCCCGAGCACCAGATCGGGCAAGATGCGCTGGATCTCACGCGCGTCCTCGGACTCAAACAGCTTAGCCAGCTCCGGCGAGTGCACCAGCGCGGCATAGGCGATGTAAATCGGAACAAAAGCGAACACGAAATACACCAGGCCACCGATCAGGGTGCCGCGCACGGCTGTACTCTCGTCCTTGGCACTGGTCATGCGCTGGAACACGTCCTGCTGGGGGATCGAGCCGAAGGCAAAGGCGAAGAAGGCGCCGGCCATGGCCCACCATCCCGCCGCATCCATATTGAAATCAAAAAGAATCAGCTTGCCTTCCGATGCCGCCTGCGAGATCACCTTGGTGGCCCCGCCGGCCAGGTCACCGACGAGCCAGGCCACGGCTGTCAGGCCCACCAAGATCACGACGGTCTGCAGCAAATCGGTAAAAGCGACCGACCACATCCCGCCAAAGATGGTGTAAATCACCACCACCGCCGCGCCAATCATGATGGCCGTCTGGAAGGCGATCGCGCCGCCCGAGAGCACGTGGATCACCAGACCCAGGGCGGTCAGCTGGGCCGATGTCCAGCCCAGATAACTGGCCACGATGGCCACACTGGTCAGCACCTCCACGCCCTTGCCGTAGCGCACCTTGTAAAAGTCGCCGATGGTCAGCAAATTCATGCGGTAAAAGAGCCGGGCAAAGAACAAGGCCGCCAGCACCAGGCACAAAGACGCGCCAAAGGGATCGCCCGGAATGCCGGTCAGGCCATCTTTGGCGAAAGTAGCCGAAACCGACAAAACCGTCTCGGCACCGAACCAAGTGGCAAACACGGTCGCCACATTCATATACAGCGGCAGACTGCGGCCCGCCACGAGGTAGTCCTTGGCACCGTGCACGCGCCGCGCCGCAAGCAAACCGATGGCCACCGTCACCAAAAGATAGGCCACCACAAAGGTTACAAGCATGATGCCTCCACAGATCTTTCCAGGTTGAGATCCCACTTTGCCCGGTTGGCTGCCGATCAAAGTACCGAAAAAACCCGCGGAGTGTAAATTCAATCCCCAGGCCCTTGGAAGCAAAGGCCCATGCAAGCCTTGTGCCTTTGCAGGCAGGCTGCATGCAAAGGCGATCAGGGCAGGTGGCCGCTGGCGGAAATGCACCAAGGTGCGCCGTCGTGCACCAGACCGATCCACAAGGCCCAGACCGAGCTGGCCAGCAGCACCGCACCGGCCGCCCTCATGGCCCCGGCTCCCGCATGACCAAGACGCAGCCAAGCCCAAGGCCCGGCCAGCAGGCTGACGCCGCTGCCCAGAGCGAACAGGGCCATCACACCCGCGCCCTGCCACGGGCCCGGACTGAGCGCGGCCACCAACAGCGCCGAATACAAAAGACCGCAGGGCACAAAGGCCCAGCCCAGACCCAGGATCAGGGGGCCGCTGCGCCCAAGACGGCGACTGCCCTGCCCGGCCCAGGTCTTGACTCGGGCCCACACCCAACGCGCACCGCCTTCGAGCCACATGGGCTGGCGCGCCTGCCAAAGCAAGACCGCACCGAGCACGGCGGCCGCCACATGGATAAAAGTCCAGATCGGGCGCAGCGCCGCCGAATGCACGCTGAGCCAGCCCACCGCCTGCATGGACGCGGCAGCCACGGCCCCCAGCGCGGCGTAGGCCAGCAGACGGCCCAGCTGAAACAAGACCAGCGCCACCGGATCGACCGCCGAACTCCGGGCCCGGCCCGCTGCAACCGGCGCCTGCACGAGCCGCCAATGGCCGACTTGGCTTGAGGCCGCGTTGGCACTGCGCGCCGGTGTCCCGACGGCCGCGCAGACCGGGCCGCACATGGCCAGGCAATGCGGACCGCCGGCCAGGCCCATCAGCAGGGCAGTCAGTGCCAGCGACGCGTCCATCAGATGATCTTAGAAAACCGGGTACGGTTGCGGTCGGCCTGCAGATAGCGGTCAAACACCATGGCCACCGCACGCACAAAGAACCAGCCCTGCGCGGTCACTGTGATGGCAGACCGCCCCACTTGCACCAAACCCTGGGCCTGCAGCACCGACAGGGCCTGCAGTTCGGTCGCAAAGTAGGTCTTGAAATCAATCAGAAAGGCCAGTTCGAGCGATTCAAACTGCAGCTCGCCCTGACACATCAAGGCCATGATGACGCTGCGGCGAATCAGATCGTCCCGCGACAGCGCCAAACCCCGCACCACCGGCAGACGCCCCTGATCGAGCAGGTCGTAATAGTCTTCCAGCGTCTTGGCGTTCTGGCTGTAAGTGGCCCCAATGCGCCCGATCGCCGACACGCCCAGGGCGATCAAGTCGCAATCGGGCTGCGTGCTGTAGCCCTGGAAATTGCGATGCAGTCGGCCCTGCCGGCGTGCCACCGCCAGCGCATCGCCTGGCAAGGCGAAATGGTCCATGCCCACGTACACATAGCCCGCTGCATCAAACGCGTCGAGCGAGCGCGAGAGCATGGTGATCTTGGCTGCCGGCGCGGGCAACTCGGCGGCCAGGATGCGCCGCTGCGGCTTAAAGCGCTCGGGCAAATGGGCATAGGCATACAGGGCCACCCGATCGGGCCGCAGTTGCGTGACCTGCGCCAGCGTCCGGTCAAAAGACTCCGGCGTCTGCAGCGGCAAGCCATAGATCAAATCCACATTGACCGATTCAAAGCCCAGTCGCCGCGCCGCCTGAACCAACTCAAAGACCTGCTCGGCTGGCTGGATGCGATGCACCGCCCTCTGCACCGCCGGATCGAAGTCCTGTACGCCAAAGCTGAGCCGGTTAAAGCCCAGATCGGCCAGCAGCGCCAGACGCGTCGGCGTGACGGTGCGCGGGTCGACCTCAATCGAATACTCGCCGCCGGGCACCCTATTGAAGCTGCGCCGGATCATGGACAGCAGACTGCGCAATTCCTCGTCGCTCAAGAAGGTGGGCGTGCCCCCGCCCAGGTGGAGCTGACTGAGCACCTGCCCAGCGCCCATATGCGCCAGATGCAGTTCCAGCTCCCGGTTGAGGTAACCCAGATAAGCCTGCGCCCGCTCATGGTGACGGGTGACGATCTTGTTGCAGGCGCAGTAGTAGCACAGCGACTCGCAAAACGGGATGTGCACATACAGCGACAAGGCGCTGGCCCGAGCCAGGCCCGTGCCCCGCTGCTCCAGCGCCTGGACGTAGTCGCGCTCCTCAAAGGCCTCCACAAAGCGGTCGGCCGTCGGGTAGGAGGTGTAGCGTGGACCCTGGAGGTCCATCTGGCGCAGCAGGTCGGGCGAGACAAGGCTCATGGTGCGGGATCTTGGACAGTTAAAAGCCACTGTGCCCGCAGCGCCGTGCTAGCGCATTGATTTGCATCAACAAGCGCTGCAGCAAAGTGTAAAAAAATCTCCAGTCGAGCTATTCAAGACAGCAAAGCACGCAGAGATAATTGAGGTCAAGAAATGAAGCGGCCCAGGCAGGGCGAGGAGGAAAGAACATGCTCAAAGAAACCATCAAGGTCGCTTGCTCGAACTGCAATTTGCGCGAGCTGTGCATGCCACTCGGGCTCACCGACACTGAGCTGAGCCGGGTCGATGAGCTGGTGACCAGCCGCCGCAGCATCAAACGCGGCAGCACCCTGTTTCACAACGGTGAACCCTTTACCTCCTTGTACGCGGTGCGAACCGGTTTCTTCAAGACCAGCCTGAGCACCGAAGACGGGCGAGACCAAGTGACCGGATTCCAGATGGCCGGCGAAATCATTGGCCTGGACGGCATCGTCAACGAGCATCACACCTGCGACGCCATTGCCCTCGAAGACGCTGAAGTGTGCGTGATGCCTTTCGATCGCATCGAAGAAATTTCCCGTGAAGTGGGCGCCCTGCAAAAGCATGTGCACCGCATCATGAGCCGCGAGATCGTGCGTGAGAACGGTGTGATGTTGCTGCTGGGCAGCATGCGGGCGGAAGAACGTCTGGCCGCTTTCCTGCTCAACCTGGTGCAGCGCCTGCAAGCGCGTGGCTTTTCGCGCACCGAGCTTATCTTGCGCATGACACGCGAAGAAATCGGCAGCTACCTGGGCATGAAGCTCGAAACCGTCAGCCGCACCTTCTCACGCTTTGCCGAAGAAGGCATCATCGAGGTCAAGCAGCGACACATCCTCATTGAAGATGCCGAGGCGCTCAAGCGTCTGGTCAATCCTCAGGTTTGTCACTGAGCGCCATCAAGCCCTGCGGCTGGACGCTGGTCGACAGCCACAGCACCAGCCGGCAGCAGGCGATGTTGACCAGCCAGAAGACGAAGAACGCCACGGTGTAGATCGCCCGATCTGACGCAGGACCGATATGGCCTGGCCAATGCAGCTCGGCCGGGTCCACTATGGCAAAGACCATGAACTCGAGCAGGCAAGCGGCCAGGAACGAGGGCCAGAGGATCACGCCCCAAAAGCGGATGACCCGCTCCAAGCGAACCGTTGGATCCTGAGGATCGGTACGCTGATCAAGGCTTGACATGCTGGGCTCCACCGGTGGCGCTGTGATTGCGCCCGACCAGGGCCGGCTGCGATGCGGGCTCGGCGCCACTGATTTCTTGCGCAATAGCCCGAGCCAATCGGTCTTCCACCACCACCCGATCGGGCCCGCGCAAGATATAGACCGCTGTGACGACGCAGGCCACCACAGCGGACAGGGGCAAACCCACCACCATCCAAAGGTAAGGTTCCTTCCACCAGGGGCGCGGTGAGGTCAGAGTGGTCTTCATGGGGTTCTCCTGTTCGTTGATCTCGTGCGGATGCCGCGTCAACGGGGCACCAAAAACACGGATTTCTCGATCAATTCGGGGCCATCCCTATCGTTTTGCTCGATGCGAAAGCGGATGGGGTAAGAGCCAGGACCGGCCTGCCCCGGCGGCATCTGCACGCGCACCGGAACCCACAGGGAGCCAGCGGCCGCCACCTTGACCAAGTCACCCGAGGCGATGTGCAAGCCCTCGATGCCGTCGACCCGAAGCCGGTAGGTTTGCGGCCGCTCGGTCGCATTCATGATCTGCAGCCGGTAGACGTTCTCGATGCTCCCTGCCCCCACCATGCGCGCCATGGCGCCACGGTCACGTACCACATCGACCTTGAAGGTCGAGCGCACCACCAGCGAACCCAACACGGCCACCGCCACCGCCAGCAAAATGGTGGTGTAGATCAAGACCCGGGGCCGGGCCACGCGCCGCCACATTTGTGCCACCGACAAGCCCAGGGCCAGACCATTGGGGGTGCTGTAGCGAATCAAGCCTCGCGGGTAGTGCATCTTGTCCATGACGGTGTCGCACACATCAATGCAGGCCGAACAGCTGATGCACTCGTATTGAAGGCCGTTGCGGATGTCGATGCCCGTGGGACAGACCTGTACGCACAGGCCGCAGTCAATGCAGTCGCCCAGGCCACGCGCCCGGTAGGCTTGGGGTGCCTCACTGCGAGCGCGCGCGCCCCTGCCCTCGCCGCGCGCGCTGTCATACGAGACGATAAGCGTGTCTTGGTCGAACATCGCACTTTGAAAGCGCGCATAGGGGCACATGTACTTGCAGACCTGCTCGCGCATCCAGCCGGCATTGCCATAGGTCGCAAAGCCGTAGAACAGCACCCAAAAGGTTTCCCAGGGGCCCAGGGAGGCAGAACGGACCTCCAGGGCCAGTTCCTGGATGGGCGTGAAATAACCCACAAAGGTAAAGCCAGTCC
>CANHBU010000085.1 GCA_947458345.1 Comamonadaceae bacterium | reverse complement strand
CAGCCGCTACCTGGTCGAGTTGATGCGCCTGGCCAATATGGGGCTGGAGCCCGCCTTGGGCGCCACCGGCGAGATGATCATGCATTCGGTGATTTGGCTCACCTTGAGCCTGCTCCTGATTGCGGCCATTGACGCACCCTACCAGCGCTGGAGCTACTTCAAGAAGCTGCGCATGACCAAGCAAGAGGTCAAAGACGAGATGAAGGACAGCGAGGGCCGGCCCGAGGTCAAGCAGCAAATCCGCAGGCGCCAGCGCGAGATGTCCAACGCCCGCATGATCGCCAAGGTCAAGGACGCCGATGTCGTGATCACCAACCCCGAGCACTTTGCCGTGGCCCTGGCCTACGATCCCACATCTGATGGCGCGCCCATCTTGCTGGCCAAGGGCGCCGATCACATTGCTGCGCGGATCCGGGAAGAGGCGCGGCAAAACGGCGTTGAGATGTTCTCCTCGCCGCAGCTGGCCCGCGCGCTGTACTTCACCACCGAGGTCGATCAGCCGATCCCGGAGTCGCTCTACCACGCCGTGGCCCCTGTCATCGCCTATGTGTTCAGCCTGGCGCAGGTGCGCCCGGGTGTCGAGCCCATGGCCAAACCCAACCCCGAAGTGCCGCCGTCTATGCGCTTTGACGCCGACGGCCGACTGGAGAGCGCATGAACACCCATGTCGATTTGACCTTGAGCCTGGCTGCCGACGGATCGGCCTTGCCCTCGCTGTTTTTTCGCCCGGCCGACCGACTGCGGCTCGAGGGCTGCGTGGCCGCGCTGACTCAGGAAGGCCGCAGCCTGGCCTTGTCGAGCGAGCACGATGCCGCACTCGATCACTACGGTCACCTGCTTGCGCAGCGCCTGCGCCGGGCATCGCCCAAGAGCCAGATCGAGACCTACTTTCCCAACAGCACCGACGCGCTGGTGGCCCGTTTCAACGAGGTGCTGGCCGGCCACACCATGCGCGAGGCCATGAGCGAGCCGGCGCAGCATTCGGGCGAGCGCATTTGGTTGGTCCACGATGCCGGCTCGCTGGCCGAGCATGAGCTACAACTTTTGGCGCGCCTGGTGAGCAACTTCCCAGGTGCCAACATTCGGGTGGTGCTCTTGCTGGGGCCGTCCCTGCGCAGCCGCAAGGCTTTTGAATCGCTGGGCCGGCGTTTCGTGCGCTGGGACATCGAGGCCCCAACGCCCGAGCAGGCCCACAGCATGCTTGAGCAAGCCCGTGTGGACGGCTGCGAGACCCTGGTCTCTCAGTTGCTGCGGCGTCTGCAACCGTCCGTGGTGAGCAGCCGCCAGGCTGATTTTTCCAGCAGCACCGCGCCCTTTGGCTTTGCCTCGGCGCCGCAAGCTGATCGGTCACTGCCCGAGCCGGCGCAAGCGGCGCACAGCCGCCTGAGCGCGCATCTGCAGGCCTGGGTGCAGGCGCTGCCGCCCAAGCTGGCCCATTTGCGTTCGCGCCTGTCGGCTGCGCGGCGCCCGTCTGGCGTCGATCGCAGCGAGGGCGGCGGCCCGCGCGGTCGATCGTCGCCGAGCCCCAGCAGCGCCGAGCCCAAAAGCAGGCGGCCCCGCCTGCCCAAGGCGCGCTGGATCCTGGCCGTCGGTGGACTGGCGGCGCTGTCGGTCGCCGTGTCGGCCTGGCTGCACGGCGGGCGCTTTGGCGTGAGCAAGCCGGCGACGCAGCAACCGGTCAAGGACGTGCGCAGCGGCGCGCAAGCGCCTGCGCTTAACCGGGCTGCCGGTCCCCACACCCAAGCGGCGCAAGCCGCGGAGTCCCAGACATGAGCGAGCCTCCCACCATCATTCGGCAAAACAGCGAGCATTCGGTCACCGTCACCGAAGGCTCTCTGGTGGCCACCTCCAAGCCCTCGGATCCTGAAGGGCCGGTGGTGCGGCAAAACCTCGCGGGCGATGCCCAGGTCGATGCCAGCGAGCCCGCTGCGGCCGATCTGCCCCCGCCGTTTATCGCCGCAGCCGAGCCCGAGGCCGTGATCTTTCAGCGCCGCCAGGACGTGCAGACCGAAGAGGCGCCGCACGATCCCTTACCCCCCGATGCGCCCGTGTTCGAGCCCCGAACACCCGAGGCGCCCCAGCGCAACCTTGCGGTGGCCGACGCCCAAACGTCCGAAGCGATTGACGCGCCTGAAGCACCTGAAGCACCTGAGGCACCTGAGGCACCTCAGCCGCAAGCGCCTGTCTTCGAGCGCCGGATCGAGGTGCCCGAGGAGCCGCAGCAAGACCTTCCAGTGGCCGACATCCAGCCCAGGGAGGCGGCCCAAACGCCAGCGCCGGTGTTCGAGCGCAGCATTGAAGACACGCACGCTGAAGTGCCTTTGCCGGCAGCTCTCGATCCTGCGCAGGGCGAGTCGGCGGTCGATCGCTTTTTGCGCGAGCGCCGCCTGGCCGATCAACAAGGGCAGCAGGGCCAGGAGTCTGATCAGGGCCCCGTCCTCGAGCGTTCGATGCAGGACCGTTTTGTTCCACTTCCTCCCGGGCCCGAAGCCAGCGCCGCGGGTGACGGCCCGGTCTTCCAGCGTGCCATGGCCGATCGGTCTGAGGCGCAACCGACTGTTGCCGGTATGGAGCAGGTGAGCGAGCAGGCGATCGAGCAGGTGATTGCCCAGGCGCCGCGCGAGGGCAGCAGCCGGGCTCCTGCCCTGGAGCCGGTGCCGCTGGCGCAGGCCCAGCAGATCATCGCCGAGACGGCGCAGCACGTGCAGGCCCGCGTCGAAGAAGCGATCGGCGCGGCCGATGGGCAATGGGCCGAGATGGACTTTCCGGCGCGGGTGGTCAAGCTCAAGATGGAAAACGACAAGGTGCGCGTCAAGCTCGAGGAACTCGAGCAGATGGCCGAAGAGCAGGCCCAGCAGCGAGCCGAGCAGCAGGCTGAGAAGCGGGCTAAATAAAGCCAGCTGTCAATCAACAGGAGTCAGACATGGACAACAACACCAGCCAGACCGCCGACAAAGCTGCGGCCGACGCAGCAGCCCTGGGCGCAGCCAGCGCCGACGGCCAGTCGGTCGCCGACATGAAGGACATGAAACTGGTGGTCATGGACTCGGCCGAACTGGCCACCCGTGCCGCCAGCCTTGCCGCCAACGCTGGCTTGGATCTGCGCAACGCAACCAAGGATTTGCTCCATGGCAGCCAGGCCTTGCTGCAGGGCAACAAGCGACAAAGCAAGATGTCGATGATCTTGGTCGCCGTTGCGGGCAGCCTCATGCTTGTGGCGGGCATCATGTTTGTCATCATGAGCCTGCGTCTGCAAAGCCGGGTGGCGCAGCTCGATGAAATGGTGCTGGCCGTGGGCAAGCGCGTGGTCGAAATGAACGCCTCGCTTGAGTTGGTGGGCGGTGCGCAAGAAGCGATCAAGACGGTGCTGACCAAGCAGTCTGAAATGGCAGCAGCGCAGGCCAAGATCGACGCCCGTCTTGAAGAGGTCATTAAAAATGCGCAGGGCGTGCCCGAGCAGACCGCCAAGCAGGTCGAGGCGCGGATTGGTGCCTTGTCCAAGCAAGTTGGCGATCTGGGCGCGCGCTTTGCCTCCCAGTCGGCCGCCACCAACAAGATGGCCACGCAGGTGCAGTCTATGCAAGGCGCCCTTGGCGATGCCAGCGCGATGAAGCGCGACCTTGAAGCCATGGCCCGCCAGCAGCGCGAGCGCCAAAGTGGTGAAGCGGCGCGCGCCGCGCAGGAAGCTGCGGCGGCCCGCGCCCGCGAGAACATGGTCCAGTACCCGCGCAAGTCAGCCGACAAACCCTGAGGCGCCGCGCCGCAAGGCTGTGGCCAGCGCAAAAAGGCTCAGCGGCTGCCTTGGATCTGCAAGCTGGCAGTGAAGGCGTAGCCGACCTTGCGCACGGTCTCTAGTGGCAGCTCGCAGCCCAGGTCGGCCTTGACCTTGTTGCGCAGCCTGCGCACCAAAATCTCCATGCGCCTGAAGTCATAGTGCTGCGGATCGTGCCCCAGGCTGAGCACCAGGTCCTGCCTGGGCACAACCTGCCCGGGCTGGTCGGCCATCTTGAGCAGCAAGACGGCCTCGGAGTGGGTCAGCTTGACGGTCAGGCCCGTGCCGGTGCGCAAGGTCCAGTGGGTGCGGTCAATCGACCAGCTTGGGCTGCTGGCCGAGCGCGTTCTGCGCAGCAAATTGGCCACCAGCGAGGCAAGCTCTTCGAGCTGTATCGGTTTGACCAGATAGACATCGGCGCCCGCCTTGATGCCCTCGATGCGTTGCTCGGTCCGTCCCCGTGCCGTGGTGATGATCACGCCCTTGCCGCGCAGCTCGGTGGTTTGGCCAAGCCACTGCAGGCCGTCGCCATCGGGCAGTCCCAGGTCGAGCACCAGCACGTCCAGGGCGTGGGTGCGCATCCACTGCGAGGCCATGCTCAGGCTGCTCACGCCGTCGGCCACAAAGCCTTCCATGTTTAAAAAAGTGACGGTCGCGTCGAGCAGATGCGTCTCGTCTTCTATCACCAGCACGCGGCCGCTTGCTTGTTGGGGCTTGCTCATATGGGTACGATGGTCTAGGTTCAACGCTCGGGCAGCCAGATGCAAAAGCTGCTGCCCTGTCCGCGGGCGCTTTGCAGCTCGAGCTGGCCTTGGTGCATTTGCACGATGCGCCGCACAAAGGCCAGGCCCAGGCCCATGCCCGTGACCGGCCCTTCGGGCTGCACCCGGTAATAGTCCTCGAAGATGGCCTCGTGATCGCGCGCGTCGATGCCGCAGCCCTGGTCAATCACCGCCACGCCAACTCCACCGGGCCGGGTGCGCACTTCAATCACCACGGCCCCGGCGGGCTCCGAGTATTTGCAGGCGTTGTCGATCAGATTGAGCAGCGCCACCTCGAGCAGGCTCTCGTCGGCCCAGACATCGCCCACGGGCTGCGCAATGCGCAGCTCGAGCCGGTGGCCACCGTGGTAGGCGCTCTGCGCATCGACCAGCTCGCGCAGCCAGGCGGTCAGCGGCAGGAACTGCGGCTTCATGTCCTGCATGTCTTGCTGCAGCCGGTCGCCGCGCATCCAGGTTTCAAACAGCGACAGCAGCCTGGCCGTGGCCCCACTCATGATGTCCAGGCGTTTTTCGAGCTGGAGCTGGCCCCTTTGCGCCTCTTTGCGCAGCAGGCTGATCTGGCTGTCGACGATACCCAGCGGGTTGCGAAACTCATGCGAGATCAGAGCGGCAAAGCGCACGTAGCGTTTGAACAACTGGCTCTGGCCGTCCAGCGCGGCCTCGAGCTGCAGCGTGCGATCGCGCACCGCCAGCTCAAGCCGCTCTTCCGAGCTCTTGGCGCTGTCGAGCAGTTTTTGCTTGGCCTGCAAAGCGTCTTGCTGCGCCGCTTCGCGCTCGTCGCGCTCGATGTGGATGACATCGGCCAGCGCCAGCGCGAGCAAGAGCATCTCCAGGGTCGACGCGATCTGCAGGCTGTAGGAGGTCAAGATGTTGGTGGGCACCACACCGTAGGCGCGCAAGGTCGCGATGGTCGCTCCAGTCCACAGCACCACCCAGGCCAGCAAAAAAAACCGCGTGCCTTTTTGTCCCCGCCGCAGCGCATTGACGCCCGCTGCCACCACCGTGACGCCCGCCACTAGCGTCAGGAAGAAGGTCAGTTGCGTCAGGGCCATCACGGGCATAGAGAACCACAAGGTGAGCAGCCAGCCCGCAGCCGTCAGCGCGTAGGCCGTGGTCACGGTCGACAGCGCCATCGCGATGCGCGGTGCCTGCTGAGCAGCCTGCAGGAAGTGCCGCGTAAACAGCATGGACAGAGCCCCGGCCGACGAGAGCAGGAAGAACTGCGAAATGCCGTCGAAGTCAGACTGGCCGGGCCACAGGAACATTTGCCCCATGCCATTGCCCGCGAAGATGGCCAGGCCAAAGGTGCCGACGAACAGACAGTACAGCAAAAAGCGCGTATCGCGCAGGGAGACGGCCAAAAAGAAGTTGTAGATGCACAGCGCGATCAGGCCCCCGTGGTAGAGAAATTGAAGCGCCAGCGTGCCCTGTACATGCCGCAAAAAAGCCTGCTCGCGCCACAGCACCACCGGCACGGTCAGGCTGTGCGCGCTCGTGACCCTTAGAAAGTAGGTTGGCTGCGGCTCGGTCGAGCCTAAGGCAAAGGCAAAAAAGCGATGCAGGTAGGGCCGGCTGGACAGGGGCAGGGCCGCACCGGTGCGCACCGGGCTTTGGCCCGGCGCAAAAAAATCGACGGTGCTCAGCTGGAAATACGGCAGCTCCATCACCCAGTCGCTGCCGGCGCCCTCGGGCAGTTGCAACTCAATGCGGACCCAGTAGGCCGAAGAGGTCAATCCCAGATTGATCGGCCCCCGCTCGGCCGGCCACGCCTCAAAACGCTGCGGCTGATCGCGCACCTGCTCAATCGTCAACTCGCCCCTGGGATCTTCCAGCACCGCCAGATTCGCTGAGGCGATGGCTGCCGGTACAGCGGCGGGCGCAGCCGGTGCCAGCAAGACGCCGCTCAGTCCGATCAGCCAGATCAGCCAGGTCAGGAGTGGCGATTTCATTTGCATGGAAGGTCGGGTTGGGGCCGTCGAGCCAAGCGCTTGGGCAAGCCAAACCGGCTCTTTGCAGATGACGCGCATTATGGTGCGAGAGCCGAGCCCCACGTTTGTGGGCCTGGCGATGAAGGGGTAGGTCAGTGCGACGACCGGACAGGGCCTGGCGATGACGGATCGCAGTGGCGCGATGACAAAGCCAATGGATACAGATCCTATAAATAAAAGACAAAACTATTTTGTAATTACAAAGAATCAATATTTTCCAAAATGTCGGAATTGAGATGCTTTGTGTCGAATTGACAGTCTTTTACTTTGTTTTCATTAAATTTATCATGGACACACCTCAGTACTGAAGAGTTCTAGGGATGGCGGCCCAGTGGGCTGCGCTTTGCTGTTCCCGTTTGGCAGCGGGTGGTTTTTTTTGTGGTTCAAGGAGAGATTGAAAATGTTTGAAAGAGTTGTTCCAGTTAACAAAGATCGGCATGCTGGCAAGAAGGTGCGCGCTAGCAACGATTTCCGCTTCGCGTCCAAGTTTCATGTCGCCTACGTCACGGTGCATGAGTTCGCCCGTGCTGCGGCGATCTATCCCCTGGTGTTTCTGGAGGACAAGGACAACGATGCGTTTCGTCCAGTGGCGCTGATGGGCCTGGATGCGGGCGAGAACCTGTTTGTCGACAGCCGGGGCCAGTGGGCCGGCTCCTACATTCCGGCCATCATCCGGCGCTATCCCTTTGCGCTGACCAAGGCGCCTGAGGCCGATCGTTTCATCGTGTGCGTGGACGAGGCCAGCGAGCTGATCAGCGACACCGAAGGCGCGCCCATGTTTGACGAAGAGGGCAAACCCACGCAGGTGATCGAGAACGTCAAGCGCTATCTGGGCGAGCTGCAGCAGATGGACACGATGACGCACGAGTTTGGCAAGTTCTTGGTCCAAAACAACCTGCTCACGCCGCT
>CANHBU010000084.1 GCA_947458345.1 Comamonadaceae bacterium | reverse complement strand
GAGCGCCAACCCAAGCGCCAACCCAAGCGCCAACCCAAGCGCCAACCCAAGAACCAACGCCAGCGCGGGGAGCAGACCGAGCGCCGCCAGCGCCCCCGGCGCAAGCCGCAGCGGCGCGGCGCCGGCACGCGCCAGCGAGCCCTTGGTGACGCTGAGTTTTAACAACGCCGAAATCGGCGAAGTGGCGCGCGCCGTGGCACTGATCACGGGGCGCAGCGTGGTGCTCGATCCGCGCGTCAAGGGCACCGTCACGCTCAACACCGACCGCCCCGTCAGCAAGGCTGCAGCCTACAGCCAGTTTCTGGCCGCCCTGCGTCTTCAAGGCTTTGCCGTGGTCGAGACGGCCGGCCTTTACAAGGTCGTGCCCGAATCGGAGGCCAAGCTACAAGGCGGTGGCGTGATTGAAACCACGCCCAGCGGGCCAGGCAGCCAAATCGCCACCCAAATCTTTCGCTTGCAGCATGAAAGCGCCAACAACCTGGTGCCGGTGCTGCGCCCCCTGATCAGCCCGAACAACACGATCAACGTCAACACCGGCAACAACTCGCTGGTCATCACCGACTACAACGACAACCTGCAGCGCATCGGGCGCATCGTGGCCGTGCTGGACGTGCCCAATGCCAGCGACCTTGAGATCATCCCGCTCAAGCATGCGATCGCCTCTGACGTGGCGCCGCTGCTGACGCGCCTGCTGGAGTCGCAGGGCCCGACTGGCGCCGCCGCGCAGGGCGGCGCCGACACCAGCTACCGCACCGCGGTACTGGCCGAGCCGCGGGCCAATGCCATCATCATCCGCGCGGCCAATGCAGCCCGCGCGGCGCTTGCGCGCAGCTTGCTCGAGCGGCTGGACCAGCCCGGCAGCCAGGCCGGCCCGGCCGGCAACATCCACGTGGTCTACCTCAAGAACGCCGAGGCCACCAAGCTGGCGGCCACATTGCGCGCAGCGATTGCAGCCACCAGTACGGCCACCAGTACGGCCACCACGACCCCGGCAGCTGGCCCACCGCCTGGCGCAGGCGCTGCAGCCTCCGGCGCCTCGGCAGCAAGCCTGCCGAGCACCGGCGGACTGATCCAGGCCGACCCCACCACCAATGCCTTGATCATCACGGCGCCCGAGCCGCTGTACCGGCAGCTGCGCGCGGTCATCGACCAGCTCGACACCCGGCGCGCCCAGGTGCTCGTTGAGAGCCTGATCGTGGAGGTGCGGGCCGACAAGGCCGAAGAGTTCGGCATCCAGTGGCAAGGCCCGGTCGGCAACCGCGGCGACGGCACCATCGGCTTTCTGGGCACCAATTTTGGGACCGGCGGCAACAACATCCTGACCCTGCAAAGCCAGGCCGCCAGCGGCACCGTGCTGCCGGGCCGGGGCTTTAACTTTGGTGCGGTCAGCCGAACCGGCGGCGTGTACACCTTGAGCCTGCTCGGCCGATTTCTGCAAGAAAGCGGCGATGGCAACATCTTGTCAACCCCAACCTTGCTGACGCTGGACAACGAAGAAGCCAAGATCGTGGTGGGCCAAAACGTGCCCTTTGTGACCGGTCAGTTCACCAACGGCAACAGCGGCAGCACCGGCAACGTCAACCCCTTCCAGACGATCGAGCGGCGCGATGTTGGCCTGACCTTGCGGGTCAAGCCGCAAATTAGCGAGAACGGCACCGTGCGCCTGCAGATTTACCAGGAGGTCTCGAGCATCTCACCGGCCGTCAGCAACAGCGGCCTGATCACCAACAAGCGCTCGATCGAGTCCAACGTGATCGTCGAAGATGGCAATATCGTCGTGCTCGGCGGCTTGCTGCAAGACGAGTTCGCAGGCAACTCCGACCGGGTTCCGGGTTTGGCCGACATTCCCCTGCTCGGCCAGCTGTTTCGCAGCGAAACGCGCAAACGCAACAAAAGCAATCTGATGGTCTTCCTGCGGCCCGTGGTGGTGCGCGATGCCAACGCCACGCAGTCGCTTTCACTCGATCGCTACGACCTGATGCGCGGCTTGCAGCAAAACGCGCAGCCGCAACCGAGTTCGACGCTGCAGCTCCAAGGTGCGCCTGTGCTGCCAGCGATCACGCCCGGCCAGGCCCCGGGCACCGGACCGCTGTGGCGACCCACCATGCCCGGCGCCCCCGCGCCGGCCGCTCCGGCTCGCCCCTGACCATGCGCTACCTGCTGCCCTACGCCTTTGCGCGCAGCCACCAGATGCTGCTCGAGCAGGAATCGGGCCGTCTGACGCTTTGGATCAGCAGCCGCAGCAACCGCCAGGCGCTGGCCGAGGTGCTGCGCCAGCACGGTCAAGGCGACATCAGGCCCGAGCTGCACCATCTGCCCGAGCAGGACCTGGGCCAACGCATCAGCAGCGCCTACGCGCAAGGCGAGTCCAGCGCCGCTGCCGTGGCCAGCGAGGTGCAGTCCGATGTCGACCTGTCGCGCATGATGCAGGAGCTGCCGGCGGTCGAGGATCTGCTCGAGATGGCCGACGATGCGCCCATCATCCGCCTGCTCAACGCGCTGCTGACGCAGGCCGCGCGCGAAGGCGCCAGCGACATCCACATCGAGCCCTATGAGCGTCACTCTTCGGTGCGCTTTCGCGTCGACGGCAGCCTGCGTGAGGTGGTGCAGCCGCACCGCGCCTTGCATGCCGCGCTGATTTCGCGCCTGAAGATCATGGCCGAACTCGACATCGCCGAAAAACGCTTGCCGCAAGACGGCCGCATCTCGCTGCGCATCGGCAGCCGCGCGCTTGACGTGCGCGTCTCCACCTTGCCCAGCGCCCACGGCGAGCGGGCGGTGCTGCGCCTGCTCGACAAATCGGGGCCGCGCCTGCGCCTGCGCGATGTCGGCATGCAGGGCCAGACCTTGAGCCGGCTCGAGAGCCTGATCGCGCAACCGCACGGGCTGATTTTGGTCACCGGACCCACCGGTTCGGGCAAGACCACCACCTTGTACGCCGCGCTCGGTCAACTCGATGCCAGCCGAAGCAACATCATGACCGTGGAAGACCCGATCGAGTACGAGCTGCCCGGCGTCGGCCAAACCCAGGTCAACCCGCGCATTGAGCTCGACTTTGCGCGGGCGCTGCGCGCCATCTTGCGGCAAGACCCCGACATCATCATGATCGGCGAGATCCGGGACTTTGAAACCGCACAGATCGCCATCCAAGCCTCGCTCACCGGCCACCTGGTGTTGGCCACCTTGCACACCAATGACGCCGTCAGCGCCGTCACGCGGCTGGGCGACATGGGGATCGAGCCCTTCTTGCTGAGCTCGTGCCTGCTCGGCGTGTTGGCCCAGCGCCTGGTGCGCAAGCTGTGCACCTCCTGCGCTGGCCAGGGCTGCGAGGCCTGCGGGCACAGCGGCTACAGCGGACGCACCGGTATCTTTGAGTTGCTGATGACCGACGACACCCTGCGCGGGCTCATCCACGACCGCGCCGCCGAAGCCGGCATCCGCAGCGCGGCCATCGCCGCGGGCATGACGATCATGCGCGACGACGGGCAGCGGCTGGTGCAAGCGGGCGTGACGTCCTTGCAAGAGCTCGTGCGGGTCACCCGCGACTGAAAGCACGGTCGCCGCCATGCCCGCCTTTTCGTACGAAGCTGTCGATGCGCAAGGCAAAAGCAGCCGCGGCGTGATCGAGGCCGACTCGGCCCGCGCCGCACGCGCGCAGCTGCGCGGCCGCGAGCTCTTGCCCATGCGGGTCGAGCCCTTGCAAACCGACGGCCCGAGCCAGGGCCCATGGCTGCAGCGCGAGCTGTGGCCCACCCGCGCCCTCGATGCCACGCAGCTGGCCATCTTCACCCGCCAACTGGCCAGCCTGGTCGGCGCCGGTCTGCCGATCGAGCGCGCCTTGACCGTGCTGGGCGACGAAGCGCCGGACAAGCGCCAGCAAAACCTGCTGGCCGCGCTGCGCGCCCAAATCAATGGCGGCGCCAGCTTGGCCAAGGCGCTGGCCGAGCATCCGCGCGAGTTTGACGACACCTTTCGCGCCGTCGTGGCCGCCGGCGAGCAAAGCGGCGAGCTCTCGGGCGTGCTCGAGAGCCTGGCCACCGAGCTCGAGGCGACGCTGGCCCTGCGCGCCAAGCTGCTCGGTGCGGCGCTCTACCCGGCCATCGTCAGTCTGGTGGCGCTGGCCATCGTGATTTTTCTGCTCGGCTATGTGGTGCCGCAGGTGGCGGAGGTCTTTACCGGCAGCAAGCGGGCCCTTCCTCTGCTGACCGTGGTGATGCTGTCCCTGAGCGATCTCGTGCGCGCCTGGGGGCTGTGGGCGCTTGTGCTGCTGGCCGGCGGCGTACTGGCGCTGAGGCTGGCTTTGCGCAACGAGGACGTGCGGCTGTCCTTCGATGCCGCTTGGCTGCGCCTGCCCGTGCTGGGCCGGCTTGCGCGCGGCTACAACGCGGCGCGCTTTGCCGCCACGCTGGCACTTTTGGCCGCGGCGGGCGTGCCCATTTTGCGCGCTCTGCAAGCGGGCGCTGACACCTTGCGCAACCGCGCCATGCGGCGCGATGCGCAGCAGGCGCTGGTGCTGGTGCGCGAGGGTGCCTCGCTGGCCTCGGCCCTGTCGGCCCATCCCCGCTTTCCGACGCTTCTGTCCATGTTTGCCCGCCTGGGCGAGCAGACCGGCACGCTCCCGACGATGCTGCAGCGCGCTGCCACCCAGCTCAGCGGCGAGGTGCAGCGGCGCGCCATGCAACTGGCCACCGTGCTCGAGCCGCTGCTGATCGTGGCGATGGGGGCCATCGTGATGCTCATTGTGCTGGCGGTGCTGCTGCCCATCATCGAGCTCAACCAGCTGGCCCTGTGATGCAGACCCAGGCACCCGGGTCCCGACTCGAGCGGCTCGACGCCCTGCGCGGGCTGGCCATGGTCTGGATGAGCTTTTACCACCTGTGCTTTGACCTCAAGCACTTCGGCTTGATTGCCCAGGACTTCTACCGTGACCCGCTGTGGACCACGCAGCGCACGCTCATCGTCAGTGCCTTCCTGCTTTGCGCCGGTGCCGGGCAGGCTCTGGCCATCGCGCAGCAGCAAAGCGCGCGCCAGTTCGCCCGGCGCTGGGTGCAGATCGCCGCTTGTGCCTTGCTGGTGAGCCTGGGCTCCTGGTGGATGTTTCCGACCAGCTTCATTTACTTTGGCGTGCTCCATGGCATGGCGATCATGCTGCTCATCTTGCGCTGGGCCGCGATGCGCTGGCCCGGGCACGATGGACTGTGGTGGCTGGCCGGCGCAGCCGCCTTGGCGCTGCCTTGGTGGGGCCCGGCGCTGGTGGCTGCCAATCCGGGCCTGCGCGTGCTCGACGAGCGCTGGCTCAACTGGATCGGCCTGGTCTCGCGCAAGCCCGTGACCGAAGACTATGTGCCCCTGCTGCCCTGGCTGGGCGTGATGATCTGGGGCCATGTGGGCATGCGCACGCTGCTGCGCCGTCAGCCGCACGGCTTGCACCGGCCGCTGCATGCCCCCGGTCGGGCCCTGGCCGCCCTGGGCCGCTGGAGCTTGAGCTACTACATGCTGCACCAGCCGGTGATGCTGGGGCTGCTGCTGGCTTGGCGATGGTTTTCGGGCCCTTGATTGCGGGCCCTTAACGGTATGTAGTTGAAAGCCAGTGCGCTGTGCGCGCCCAACTGCCGCATCACGCGGCTGCCGCTGCAGCCCAGGCAAGACTGCACTCAGGGCGACAAGCTCATGCCCAATTCGCGCAAGATGCTTGCATTGTGCTCGCCCACCGCGGGCACAGGCCCCATACGGTAGGTAAAGCCGCTTTGAGTGGCCGGCGGCCAGAAGGCCGGCAAGGATCCGGCCGGCGAGCCGACGGTGGTCCAACGCTCGCGGGCTTGCAACTGCGGATGGGCCCAGACTTCGGCCATGGTGTTCATGCGCGAATTGGCAATCTGGGCCTCGTCGAGCCGCTGCGTCACCTGCTCGCTGCTCAAACCTGCAAACACCTCCAGGATCACCGCCTGCAAGGCCTGACGGTTGTCGCTGCGGTGGGCCACGCTGTCAAAACGCGGGTCCGCCGCCAATTGCGGCTGACCGAGCACCACCTCACAAAAGCGCTCCCACTCGCGCTGGTTTTGCACGCCCAAAATCACCGCTCCACCGTCGCCGGTTTGGTGTGGTCCATAGGGCTGTGTGTCCGCATGCGGGGCGCCGGCCCGCGCTGGCTTGGGCGCGCCATTGAGGCTGTAGTAGAGCGGGTAGCCCATCCACTCGACCAGGGACTCGAGCATAGAGACATCGATGTGCGAGCCCTCGCCCGTCTTGCCGCGCTGGATGATGGCGGCCAGGATGGCCGAGTACGCATACATGCCGGCAGCAATGTCGGCAATCGAGTTACCGGTTTTTGAAGGTGCCTCGGGCGTGCCGGTCACGCTGATCAGACCCGCCTCGCCTTGAATCAACAAATCGTAGGCCTTGCGGTCGCGGTAGGGGCCGTCCAGGCCGTAGCCCGAAATATCACAGACGATGAGCGAGGGCTGCGCTGCCCTGAGCGTCGCAGCATCGAGCCCGAGTCGCGCCGTGGCCCCGGGGGCCAGGTTTTGCACCAGCACGTCGGCGCGATCGATCAGTGCACGCAGCACCGCCAGGTGCGAGGGCTGCTTGATGTCCAGCGCCAAACTCTCCTTGGAGCGATTGACCCACACAAAATGCGAGGCTTGCCCGCGGGCCCGCTGGTCATAGTCGCGGGCAAAGTCGCCCGAACCGGGCCGCTCGACCTTGATCACCCGCGCGCCCAAGTCAGCCAGATGCCGGGGGCACAGGGGCGCGGCAATCGCCTGCTCCAGCGAGACCACGGTGATGTGATCCAGAGGGCGGACGGCGGACATCGCTCAGCCCTCGTACCGCTTGCCCACTTCCAGCAACTCGGGCGTACCGATCAGGGCATTGAGTTGGTCGAAGTCGAGCATCTCGTCCTTGAAGGGCGCGGTGGTCTGATGCTGGTGCAAGCTGGCGTAATAGCGGCGCAGCAGGTGCGAAACGGCGCGGGCCGTGCCGCCCGGAAAAATCACGATGCGGTAGCCGATCTCGCCCAGTGCCGCCGCGCTGTGCACCGGGGTCTTGCCGCCTTCAACCATATTGGCCAGCATCGGAATGCGCGTGGCAAAACGCCCGCAAGCGGCCTGCATCTGCTCGGGGCTGCGCACCGCTTCAATGAAGAGCGCATCGACCCCGCAGGCCAGGTATTGCTCAGCGCGCTCCATCGCCGCATCAAAGCCTTCGACGGCCACCGCGTCGGTGCGCGCCAGGATCAGGGTGTCTTTGGAGTGCCGGGCATCGAGCGCGGCGCGCAGCTTGCCGCACATCTCGGCCACCGGCACCACGCCCTTGCCGTCAAGGTGGCCGCAGCGCTTCGGAAAAGTCTGGTCTTCCAACTGAATCATCGCCGCGCCGGCGCGCTCGAAGGCGCGCACCGTGCGCTGGGTGTTCAGGGCGTTGCCAAAGCCGGTATCGGCATCGACGATGACCGGCAACTGCACCCGCTCGGTGATGCGCGCGAGGCT
>CANHBU010000083.1 GCA_947458345.1 Comamonadaceae bacterium | reverse complement strand
CTTTGGCGCCACCGACTGCGTCAATCCCAAGGATCACGACAAACCGATACAGCAGGTGATCGTGGAGATGACCGGCTGGGGCGTGGACCACAGCTTTGAGTGCATCGGCAATACGCAGGTGATGCGAGCGGCGCTGGAGTGCGCGCATCGCGGCTGGGGCCAGTCGGTGATCATCGGCGTGGCTGGCGCGGGCCAGGAAATCTCCACCCGCCCCTTCCAGTTGGTCACCGGCCGGCGCTGGCTGGGCACGGCTTTTGGTGGCGTCAAAGGCCGCAGCGAACTGCCCGGCATGGTCGACGACGCCATGGCCGGCCGCATCGAGCTGGCCCCCTTTGTCACCCACACCATGGGCTTGAGCGAGATCAACCACGCCTTCGACTTGATGCACGAGGGCAAGTCGATACGCTCTGTGGTGCATTTCTGAGGGCGCTGATCAGGGTGGCAAGCGGAGAGTCGGTCAATGCCCCGGCCGATTACATCGTCGCTAGAAAATGGCTGGAGGCCGGCTTGTCGCCGCCACCGGACCGGCTGCATGACCCCAGCACGCCGTTGCACTCTATTTTGGCGCAGCCCTAGTCGGTGTTCGGGCCGTCACCAATACCCCCTGCTCGTGATGCAGCCACAATGGCCGCTTGCTTTCATGGCTGTCGACACTCCCATGAAGGCCCTCTTTAATAGGACCACTTGACCATGAAACGCCGCACTCTAGCCAACGTGATTCTTGCCACCGCTGCGGCCAGTGCCTTCAGCGCCTTCAGCGCCTTCGCCCAAACCTTCCCGAGCAAGCCCATCAAGATCATCGTGCCCGTGGCTGCTGGCGGCGGCACCGATTTGCTTGCACGAAACCTCGGGCAGAGAGTCGGTGAATTGCTCGGTCAGCCTGTGGTGGTCGAAAACATTTTGGGCGCAGGCGGCAATATTGGCACCATGGCGGTGGCCAAAGCCGCTCCCGATGGCTACACGCTGCTGCTTTCGCCGGCCACCATCGCCACCAACGTGGCGGTCTACCGCAAGCTGCCCTACGACTTGCTCAAGGACCTGCAGACCGTGACCCTGGTCGGGCAGACCAGCGTGGTGTTGGTGGTCCACCCCAGCTTTGGCGCCAAGAGCGTGGCCGAGTTTGTCGAGGCGGCCAAGCAAAAGCCTGGCGCTCTTAACTACGGCTCGGCTGGTATCGGCAGCCCGCAGCATCTGCAAAGCGAGCTGTTTAGCCAGCGCACCGGCTCCAGCGGCAACCATGTGCCCTACAAGGGGCAGTCGCAGGCCATGACCGATCTGGTGGGCGGTCAGCTGCAGTACATGTTCAGCCCGCTGCAAAACGCGCTGCCTTTCATTCGCGACGGCCGTATCAGGGCGCTCGGCGTGGCCTCGCCCCAGCGCAACCCGGCTTTGCCGCAAATGCCTAGCTTTGCTGAGTTGGGCTACAAGGACGTCGACTTTTCCAACTGGTTTGCCTTGTACGCACCCGCCGGCACACCGCCGGCTATTGTCAAACGTCTGAGCGATGCTTTTGTGCAGGTGGGCCGTTCGACCGATATGGCCGAACGCCTGGCCAAGCTCGGCTTTGAGCCGTTTTTTACATCGCCCGAAGACGGTGCCGACTTCATGCGCGCGGAGCTCGCGCGCTGGAGCCGCGTGGCCACGCAAGCCAATATCAAGGCCGAGTAAGCCATGTCCAAAAGCCTAGACGATTTGCTGCAGGACCTGGCCATTGCCAACCGCATCTTGGTCAACGAGGGGGTGCTCGATGGCTTTGGTCACATCAGCCTGCGCCATCCCGAGCGAGCCGACCGCTTTTTCATTGCCCGCAGCATGGCGCCAGGCCTGGTCTGTGCCGATGACCTTTTGCAAGTCGATTTAGAAGGCGCCGTGCACGATGAGCGGGGGCGCCGCACCTATGTCGAGCGCTTTATTCACAGTGCCATTTATGCGGCCAGACCCGATGTGCATTCGGTGGTGCACAGCCATTCGCCCTCGATCATCCCTTTTGGGGTGACGGGCGCCAAGCTGCGCCCAATCTGCCACATGAGCGGATTTTTGGGTGCCACGACGCCGGTCTACGAAATCCGGCACAGCGCCGGCGAAAGCACCGACTTGCTCATCAGCAGCCAGGCCCTGGGCCGGTCGCTGGCCCAGGTGCTCGGCCAGGCCAGCGTGGCCTTGATGCGCGGCCACGGCAGTGTCACCGTGGGCCACAGCATCGAGCAGGCGGTGTTTCGTGCGATCTACACCGAAAAGAGCGCGCATCTGCAAATGCAGGCCATGCGCCTGGGTGAGATCAACTTTTTGACCGAAGGCGAGGCGCAGGCCACGTCGGCCATGAACGACACCCATTTGCAGCGGCCCTGGGAGATGTGGAAGCGCCAGGCGCTCAAAACTTGGGATTAGGCCCGAGCTGGGGCACACTAAGGCCGCGCCACCGCTTGAGCCGTCTTAGCTCCAGGCCCAGCGCGCCAGTAAGCGCCCGTCGGGCGAGACCACGAAGGCCTCACCCATCGCCGGGTAATCTGAGGTCAGATCGGTCATATTGACCTGATGGGTCAGCCAGACCTCAAAGCGACCGGGCTGCATAGAGGCCAGCCGCTCGCGCACCTGCCGGGTCTGGGCGGGCTGCAGGCTCGCCTGGCCAAAGGTCGAGTTCAGGGCAGGCCAAACTTGGTGAGCTCCGAAGGCCAAGTCGGCGGTGTCTTTGCAGCGGCACCAAAGGCTGGAGAAGACCCGTTCGGGCCGCAGGCCCTGCTGGCCGAACCACCGGCCGATCGAGCGCGCCTGCTCGCGCCCGGCCGGGCTGAGCTGGCGCTGTGAGCTGCAAACGGCCAGAGAAAAGCCGGGTGGATCACCGATGCCCGGCTCGGTCAGGGCGTGGCGGATCAGCACGGCGCAGCCGCCGGCGCGCAAAGCCTGCACAAAAGCGCCCTCCCGACCCGCAGCAGGGCCGCAGGCTGCCAGGCCCGCCAGAGTACGCAAGAGATCGCGCCGCGTGTGCCTCATACCGGGCTCACCGGTTTGGCGCGGCCCCGGCCGGCGCGCTCGCGCAGCAGTTTTTCTTCGGCCAGCGCAAGCGCCGGCGGCCGACCCAAGAGCACCAGCGTGTCGCCATCTTTGAGCACCAGGCTGTCGTCTGGGCTCACCAGCTGACCGTCGGAGCGTCGCAGATGGACCACGCGCACGCCCACCGCATGCAGCGCTTGCTCGCCCAGGCTCTGGCCGACCGCGCGCAAGCCCGAGGGCAAGGTCAGTGTGGCCAGCCGCTCCTGCTCGAGCTCTTGCACGGTGTCGTCGTCTGCGCCATGAAAGTAGCCGCGCAGCAGGCTGTAGCGCGCTTCGCGCTGAGCCTGTGCGCTGCGGATCACCCGGCGCATGGGCACGCCCACCAGCGCCAGGGCGTGGCTGGCGAGCATCAGGCTGCCTTCTATGGCCTCGGGTACCACCTCGGTGGCGCCGGCGGCCTGCAGCTTCTCAAGATCGAGGTCGTCTACTGTGCGCACCACCACAGGCACGCTCGGTGCGTGTTCGCGCACGCTGCCCAACACCTTGAGCGCGCCCGGCGTGCCCAGATAAGTCACCACCACAGCGCTGGCTCGCGCCAGGCCGGCGGCCATTAAAGACTGCACGCGCGCAGCGTCGCCAAAGACCACCGAGTTGCCCGCCGCGGCCGCCTGACGCACCCGGTCCGGGTCCAGGTCCAGCGCGATGTAGGCGATACCCTCCTGGTCGAGCATGCGTGCCAGGTTCTGTCCGCAGCGGCCATAACCGCAAATGATGACGTGGCGCTGGGTGTTGATCGCTTTGCGGGCAATCGAGGTCATCTGCAGCGATTGCTGCATCCACTCGTTGGCCACCAGCTTCATCACGATGGCATTGGCGTTGAGCACGATCAGCGGCGTGACCAGCATCGACAGCACCATCGAGGCCAGCACAGGGTTGAGCAGGTTCGGCGGGATCAGCTCGCTGCCCTGTGCCAGGCTCAGCAGCACAAAGCCAAACTCGCCGGCTTGCGCCAGATACAGGCCGGTGCGCAGCGCCACACCCTGGGTGCCGCCCAGTGCCCATGCCAGTGCGGTGATCAGAACCAGCTTGAGCAGCACCGGAATGAGCAGCAGCAGCAGCACCAGCGGCCAATGCTGGGTCACCTCGCGCCAGTCGAGCATCATGCCGATGCTGATGAAGAACAAGCCCAGCAGCACGTCGTGAAACGGCCGGATGTCGGTCTCCACCTGATGCTTGTATTCGGTCTCAGAGATCAACATGCCGGCAATGAAGGCGCCCAAAGCCAGGCTCAGGCCAGCCAGCTCGGTCAGCCAGGCCAGGGCCAGCGTGACCAGCAAGAGGTTGAGCACGAACAGCTCCTCGCTCTTGCGCCGCGCCACCAAGGTGAGCCACCAGCGCATCAGGCGCTGCCCGCCCGTGAGCAAGAGGCCCACCAGGATGACCGCCTTGAGCAGGGCCATCCCAATGGCCCCCATCATCTGCTCGGCCGGCGCGCCCAGCGCTGGGATGAGAACGAGCAGAGGCACGACGGCCAGATCTTGAAAAAGCAAGATGCCCATCACGCGCCGGCCATGTTCGCTGTCGAGCTCGATCCGGTCCGACAGCAGCTTGACCACGAGTGCGGTGCTGCTCATGGCCGCGGCCCCGGACAAGGCCAGCGCGCCTTGCCAGGACAGCTGCCACAGGCCCGGGGCCAGCCAGCTGATCAGCAGCGCACCCGCAAAAATCAGCAGCATCGTCAGCGCCACCTGCAGCAGGCCCAGACCGAAGACGTGCTGGCGCATCGCGCGCAGCTTGCCCAGGTTGAACTCCAGCCCGATGACGAACATCAGGAACACCACGCCGAACTCGCCCAGGTAGCGCACGCTCTCAGCGTTTTGCGCCAGGGCCAGCGCATTGGGCCCGATCAAGACCCCCACGGCCAGATAGCCCAGCATGGGGGGCAGCTTGAGGGAGCGGCAGACCACCACCCCCAGCACTGCGGCCAGGAGGTAAAACAAGGTGAGTTCCAGCCCTGACATGCGGTCATGGTAGCCGATGCCCCTGGCCCTCTGCCCGGCTGCGGCATTGCTCGGCAGCCTCGGCGTGCTCACTAAAATGATGGCATGTCCGAGCCCGCGCACCTGCAAGCCCAACAATGCCTGGCTCTGGCCCGGCAGACCTTTGCCATCGAAGCTGCAGCGGTGCAGGCCCTTGGGCAGCGGGTGGGGCCCTCTTTTGTGCAGGCGATCGAGCGCTTGCTGGCCTGTCGCGGTCGGGTGGTGGTGATGGGCATGGGCAAGAGCGGCCATATTGGGCGCAAGATCGCCGCCACGCTGGCTTCGACCGGTACGCCCGCGATGTTTGTGCATCCGGCCGAAGCCAGCCACGGTGATCTGGGCATGATCACCGACCAAGATGTCTTGCTGGCCATCTCCAACAGCGGGCAGAGCGAGGAGCTCACGGGCTTGCTGCCGGCCTTGCGGCGCCAGCAGGTCGCGCTGATCGCGCTGACCGGCAGCCTCGATTCAGAGCTGGCCCGCCATGCCGATGTCGTGCTCGACTGCAGTGTGGAGCAGGAGGCTTGCCCGCTCAATCTTGCGCCGACGGCCAGCACCACGGCGCAACTGGCCATGGGCGATGCCTTGGCCGTGGCCCTGCTCGACGCGCGCGGCTTTCGGGCTGAGGACTTTGCCCGCTCGCACCCCGGAGGCGCCTTGGGCAGAAAGTTGCTGACCCATGTGAGCGATGTCATGCGCCGTGCTCAGGCGGTGTCGCAGGTGGGGCTGCAGGCGCCGTTTACCGAGCTCATGCGCGAGATGAGCACCAAGGGCCTGGGCGCCTCGGCCGTGGTCGATGCGCAGGGTCAGGTTTGCGGCATCTTCACCGACGGCGACTTGCGCCGCCTGGTGGAAAAAGGACAAGATCTGCGCAGCCTGCGTGCGCAAGAGGTCATGCACCCGAGCCCGCGCACGGTGCGCGCCGATGCGCTGGCCGCACAGGCCGCAGCCATCATGGAGCAGCACCGCATCACCAGCGTGCTGGTGGTCGATGAACAAGGGCGCTTGATTGGCGCACTCAACAGCAACGACCTGATGCGCGCCAAGGTGATCTGATGATCCAGCCCCGCCCTTTTTTGCAGCCGGCATTGCAGATCGCTCCCGAGCTGCTGCTGCTCGCGCAGGACGTGCGCGTGGCTTTTTTCGATGTCGACGGCGTGCTCACCGATGGTGGCTTGTATTTTGGCGAGCGCAGCGCTGCCTCGACCGATGCCCGCGCATCGGCGCAGGAGTCGATCAAGCGCTTTCACACCCTCGACGGCCAAGGCCTGAAGATGCTGCAGCGCGGCGGCATCACGCCGGTGGTCATCAGCGGCCGCGACAGTGCGCCCCTGCGCACGCGCCTTCACGCCCTGGGCATTGACCATGTCCATCTGGGCCAGGAAGACAAGTTGCCGGTGGCCGAGCAGACCTTGCAGACCCTGGGCTTGAGCTGGTCGCAAGCGGCCGCCATGGGCGATGACTGGCCCGATCTGCCGCTGATGCGCCGCGCGGCCATTTCCTGTGCGCCGCTCAATGCTCACGCCGAGGTGCTCGCGTCGGCCCATTGGGTCACGCAGGTTCCCGGGGGCCAGGGGGCTGCCCGCCAGTGGTGCGATTTGCTTTTAATGGCCAACGGCCGTTACGTGCAGTTGCTGCAGGAGTACTTGCGGTGACGCCCAGAGCCAGCCCGGCCACTGCGCTGCGCGGCGCTGGCCGCAGCTTGCGCGGGTTTTGGGAGCGCGTGATCCTTTATCTGCCGGTGCTGCTGATGGGCCTGCTGGCCTTGTTTACTTTTTGGATGATCCAGCGCTCGCCCGGCTGGGTCGAGCCGTCGCAGCCGCGCAAGCCGGTGGGCCACGAGGTCGACTTTTACATGCGCGGCGCGATGGTCAAGAGCTACGATCGCCAGGGTCGGCTGCAAAGCGAGATTGCTGGCCGGGAGATCCGCCACTACGGCGACGATCTGACGCTGCAGGTCGATCAACCGCAGCTGTACCTGCTCGGGCGCGACAACAGTATCACGCGCGCCACTGCCGAGCAGGCCTGGGCCAAGGAAGACGGCTCGCGCTTCGAGCTCAGTGGGCAGGCGGTGATGACCCGCTCGGCCGTGCGTCTGGCCGACGGCTCCAGCGTGCCCGAAATCCGGGTGCAAAGCGATTGGCTGATTGTTGATGCCCAACAGGAAACGCTGCAATCGCCCAAGCCGGTGGTGTTCGTCAGCGGCCAGAGCCGGTTTTCGGCCGACAGCCTCAGCTACGACAACCGCAGCCGGGTGACCGAGCTCAAGGGCCGTGTTCGCGTCACCCTGGTTCCGAGCGAGCGCCGCCCGCCCTGAGACCCAAAGCTTGCGTTGACCGGTCGCCCCGAGCCAAGCGCGGCCATTCCAGCCTCAAGGTGGGAGACATCGTCCGCCAGGTCGGCGGCAAGCAGGTTGCCGGCGCCGAGGAGTGGGATTCGAACATGCGTTCCACCATGG
>CANHBU010000082.1 GCA_947458345.1 Comamonadaceae bacterium | reverse complement strand
CTGGGCTCGGCCGCGCTGGCCGGCACCACCTACCCGCTCGACCGCGAGCGGGTGGCGCGCAGCCTGGGCATGGTCGACGAGCAAGGCCGGCCGCAGGTCAGCCAAAACAGCCTGGACGGGGTCAGTGACCGCGACTTTGCCATCGAATTCAGCGCCGCTGCCAGCCTGACCATGGTGCACATCAGCCGGCTGTCGGAAGAATTGATTTTGTGGATGAGCCAGAACTTCGGCTTTGTGAAGATCGCCGACCGCTTCACCACCGGCTCGTCCATCATGCCGCAAAAGAAAAACCCCGATGTGCCTGAACTGGCGCGCGGCAAGACCGGTCGGGTGGTCGGCCACCTGATGGGCCTGATCACCCTGATGAAGGGCCAGCCCCTGGCCTACAACAAGGACAACCAGGAAGACAAGGAGCCGCTGTTCGACACCGTCGATACGCTCAAGGACACGCTGCGCATCTTCTGCGAAATGATTGGCGGTCAGCTCCATCCCGCCAGCGGCAGCAAAGAAGGCGGGATCACCGTCAACGCCCAGGCCATGGAAGACGCAGCCAAGAAGGGCTACGCCACGGCCACCGACCTGGCCGACTATCTGGTCAAAAAGGGCCTGCCTTTTCGCGATGCGCACGAGACGGTGGCCCACGCGGTCAAGGCGGCCGCCAGCCAGGGCTGCGACCTGTCTGAATTGCCCCTGCATGCACTGCAGGACTTTCACGCGGCCATCGAGAGCGATGTCTACCAGGTGCTCAGCCTGCGCGGCAGCTTGAACGCGCGCAACACCCTCGGCGGCACCGCGCCGGCTCAGGTGCGCGCTCAGATCGCACGGCACCGCGCCCGGTTGGCCTGAGTGAGGCGGCGCAAGCGCGCAGTTCACCCGGCCCGATCCTACCGAAGCCCCGGTTTCTGACCGCAGCCGCGGCCGCCCCTACAGGCCGGGCGGATCGAGGTCCTCGCCCGTCATGCGCCGGCCCAGCCATTGCAGGCCCGCTGCCAGGGGGATGCGGGCCGAGACTTGCTGCGCAGGCACGGCGGGGTTGGCCGATGCCGCACCGATCTTGAAGTCAAACACGTAATAGGGCTGCTGGCCCATGCGCAGATCGGTGATCCACAAGTCGGCCCCCTCCTGCCGCATCGCCACAAAGCCATCGGCAAAGCGCTGCAGGCGCTGCACTTGCACATGATCGGCATGCTGGGCCAGCAAATCGCCGCCGCGATCGAAGGCGCGAAAACGAATCGGCCGGCCTTGGTCCCGCAAGGCGTAATAGCCTTCGTGATAACGATCGCCATCGAGGGCCACCACCCGCCACAACTGGGTCTGCAGCGGTGCCGGCGTGACCAGCAGGCGGGCGCTGGGCAAGCCGGCTGCAGCCAAGCTCTGGCGCGCGTGGTCGGCCACGCTGGCCTGGGCCAGCGCGCTCCAGGCCAGATAGACGGTGCTGACAAACAAGCCCAGGGCATTGGCCCCCAGACCCCAAGCAGGCCGGCGAGCCACGGCCGCGCCGATCAGGCCCAAGAGCAAAGGCAGGCTGTAAAGCGGGTCGATGATGAAAATGCTGCCCAGGCCGTAGGCCTCATCACTGAGGGGCTGCCAGACCTGGGTGCCGTAGATGGTCATCAAATCCAGCAAGGGATGGGTGAACAGCGCCAGCCATAGGGCCACACACCATCGCGCCCAGCTCGGCCCACCGGCAAGCGATCCGGGCGAGGACAGCGTGCACGCCAGCCAGGCCAGCGCTGGGGCCAGCACGGTGAGCCAAAGCAGCGAGTGGCTGGGGCCACGATGGCGCACCATGTTCACGATCGCATCGCCGTGGTCGATGAGCACATCCAGATCGGGCAGCAGGCCAGCCAGGCCGCCCCAGGCTGCGGCCTTCCAGATGGCGGTGCGCCGACCCATAACGGCCACGCCCAGGCTGGCACCCAGGGCGACCTGGGTCAGGCTGTCCATGAAGGCGGCGCAAGGCAGTGCATGGCCGCAAGCATAACGAGCCCCGCCTTGTCCGGGCACCGCTGGGGCCGATCAGCGCCAGAAAATTTCAAGTCTGCCGCGCCTGCTTGCAGCCCCATCTGGGGCGACGGCCGCTAACATGTAGGGCTCAGACCCACAGCAGAGGACCTCCATGACCGTGATGACAAACATCGAAGACCTGCGCGTGCTGGCCCAAAAACGGGTGCCGCGCATGTTTTACGACTATGCCGACAGCGGCGCCTGGACCGAGAGCACCTACCGGGCCAACGAGAGCGACTTCCAGAAAATCAAGCTGCGCCAGCGGGTGGCTGTGAATATGGAGGGGCGCAGCACCGCAACCACCATGGTCGGCCAGCGCGTGCACATGCCGGTGGCCATCGCGCCGACCGGCCTGACGGGCATGCAACATGCCGATGGCGAGATTTTGGCCGCCCGCGCGGCCAAGCAGTTCGGCATCCCCTTTACGCTCTCGACCATGAGCATCTGCTCGATCGAAGACGTCGCGCGCCATGCCGGCGAGGGCTTTTGGTTCCAGCTCTACGTCATGAAAGACCGCGGCTTCATCGAGCGCCTGATCGACCGTGCCAAAGCCGCCCATTGCAGCGCCTTGGTGCTCACGCTCGATCTGCAGATCCTTGGCCAGCGCCACAAGGACATCAAAAACGGCCTGTCGGCTCCGCCCAAGCTGACGCTGCGCAACCTGATCAACATCGCCAGCAAGCCCCGCTGGGCCCTGGGTATGCTGGGCACCCAGAGGCGCCAGTTCGGCAACATCGTCGGCCATGTCAGTGGCGTGGCCGATATGAGCAGCCTGTCGGAGTGGACGGCCAGCCAGTTTGATCCGGCGCTCAATTGGGGCGATGTCGAGTGGATCAAGCAGCGCTGGGGCGGCAAGCTCATCGTCAAGGGCATCCAGGATGTGCAAGACGCCCGGCTGGCGGTCGAATCGGGCGCCGATGCGCTGATCGTCTCCAACCACGGCGGGCGCCAGCTCGACGGCGCGCAAAGCAGCATCGAGGCCCTGCCGGCCATCGTCGATGCGGTCGGTCGGCACATTGAGGTGCACATGGACGGCGGCATCCGCAGCGGGCAAGACGTGCTCAAGGCCATCGCACTGGGTGCCAAGGGCACTTACATCGGCCGCGCCATGCTCTACGGGCTGGGCGCCATGGGCGAGGCCGGCGTCACGCGTGCGCTGCAAATCATCCACAAGGAACTCGACATCACCATGGCCTTTTGCGGACGCACCGACATCGGACAGGTCGACCGCGATATTTTGCTGCCGGGCACCTTCCCGCAGGCCTGATCACCCCACGCAAACGCTTTGCGGCCCCGGCGGCTGTGCCCACGGGGCCACCCAACCGACTCAAACAGACACACACCATGCAAGCTGCCTACTACGAACGCCAGGGCGCCGCCCGCGACGTGCTGCAATGGGGCGAACTGCCCGATCCCTTGCCCGGACCGGGCGAGGTGCGGGTGCGCCTGCGCTGGTCGGGCGTCAACCCGTCGGACGTCAAGTCGCGCCGGGGCTTGCGCGGTGGCGGCATGCCCTTTTCCCGCATCATTCCGCACAGCGACGGCATGGGGGTGATCGACCAGGTCGGCGCCGGTGTTTCGGCCCAGCGCCTCGGTCAGCGCGTGTGGCTCTGGAATGCCGCCTGGGGCCGCCCGCATGGCACGGCCTGCCAGTGGGTTTGCCTGCCGCAGGAGCAGGCGGTGCTGCTGCCCGATGGCGTGGCCGACGAGGTCGGCGCCTGCCTGGGCATTCCGGCGCTGACCGCCTTGCACGCAGTGCTGATGGACGGCGGCGTGACCGGCCAGACGGTGTTTGTGGCCGGCGGTGCCGGTGCGGTGGGCCACTATGCAGTGCAGATGGCCGTGCAGTTGGGCGCAGGGCAGGTGATCGCATCGGTGAGCACGCCGGCCAAGGCTGAGCTGGCGCTGGCCGCTGGGGCCGACGCGGTGGTGCTCTACAAAGACGAACCGCTGGTGCAGCGCGTGGCCGAACTCACCGGCGGGCGCGGTGTCGACCGCCTCATCGAGGTCGATCTCGGGGTCAACGCCGAGGCCGATCTGCAGATGCTGCGCCCAGGCGGCCAGTGCATCGCTTACGGCAGCAGCCTGACGCCGATGCCACTGCCTTTTGTGCCCCTGATTTCACGCAATCTCCAGCTCAAGTTCTTCATCGTCTACCACCTGGCCGCCGCCGAGCGAGCCCTGGCCAACAGCGTGCTCGACCGCCTGCTGCGCCGCGGCGTGCTGCAGCACAACATTGCCGAGCGTATGGCTCTGACCGACATCGTCAGCGCCCACGAGCGCCAAGAACAGGGGCTGCTGAGCGGCAACTTGGTGCTGCGCGTCGACTAAAGCCGCTGGGGCAGCGGCGAGCCGGGGCCCGTCCCAGGCCTGCCGGCTGACTACAATCGTGCCTCCACCTGGGAGCTCGGCGCTTGAAATACCTCGCGTGGCTGCTCAAGGCAGCCGTCTTTTTCACCCTGTTTGCCTTTGCGCTGAACAACCAGGATGCGGTGGTCGTGCATTTTTTCTTTGGCCAGCAGTGGCAAGGGCCGCTGGTTTTGGTGGTGCTGGCAGCCTTCGTGGCCGGCTTGGCTCTGGGCGTGATGTTCATGGTGCCGCGCTGGTGGCGCAGCCGCAAGGTCGCGCGCAGCAGCGCGCCCGCCCCGAGCCAGGAGGCCCCTGCCGAGCCCGCACCCCAAACGCCCCATGGAATTTGACTTCACCGCCTTGCTGCTGGGCCTGCCGCTTGCATTTGCGCTGGGCTGGCTGGCCTCGCGCCTGGACCTCAGGCAGATGCGGGTCGAGAACCGGCAGTCGCCCAAGGCCTATTTTCGCGGTCTGAACTTCCTGCTCAACGAGCAACAGGACCAGGCCATCGACGCCTTCATCGAGGCGGTACAAAACGATCCCGACACCTCTGAGCTGCACTTCGCGCTGGGCAATCTGTTTCGCAGGCGCGGAGAATACGATCGTGCTGTGCGGGTGCATGAACACCTGCTCGCCCGGGGCGACCTCAAGCAAAGCGAGCGCGACCGCGCGCAGCACGCGCTGGCGCTGGACTTTCTCAAGGCCGGCCTGCTCGACCGGGCCGAGGCCGCCCTGCAAAGGCTCGAAGGCACGGCCTACGAGCAAGAGGCGCGGCTGGCCCTGCTGGCCATCTACGAGCGCTCGCGTGACTGGTCGCAGGCCCGTGAGGTGGCCGCGCGCCTGGACACCCACAGCCACGGCAGCTTCGGGCCCCGGCAGGCCCACTACCTGTGCGAGCAAGCCCAGGCCTGCGTGGGCGCGGGCGAGCTCGAGCAGGCCGCGCGCCTGCTTGAGCAGGCGCGCCGCCTGGCGCCACAAATGCCGCGCCCCCTGCTCGAACACGCCAAACTGCTGCAGCAAACTGGCCAAGCCCAGGCCGCTTTCGAGGCCCTGCTCGAGCTGCATCAGCAGGCCCCCCAGGCCCTGCCCCTGGCAGCCGCCTTGCTGGCCAAGCTGGCGCTGCAGACGGGACGGCAGGAGCAGGCCCGGCAGTTGCTCATGCAAGCCCAGCAGGCGCAGCCGAGCATCGACTTGGTGCAGGCCATTGCTGAGCTTGAGACCGACGCCAGCGCCGCTCGCCAGTGGTACGTGCGCCATCTCGAACGCGAGCCCTCACTGGTTGCAGCGGGCAAATGGCTGGCTGGCGAAGCCTTGACCCAGCCGCAGCATCACAGCGTGGTGCAACGTGCCATCGACCGCGCAAGCGGCCCACTGATGCGCTACCGCTGCGCCGCCTGCGGCTTCGAGGCCAAACAGCATTTCTGGCACTGCCCGGGCTGCCAGGCCTGGGACAGCTACCCCGCACGGCGCATTGAGGAGCTCTAAAACCCATGAAGCCTAGTGCCCAACAAGTGGCTCGCGCCCGCGTCCTGGTGGTCGGCGACGTCATGCTCGATCGCTACTGGTATGGCTCGGTCGATCGCATCTCGCCTGAAGCGCCGGTGCCGGTGGTGCGCGTGACCCGGCAGGAGGAGCGGCTCGGCGGAGCCTCGAACGTGGCCTACAACGTGGTCAGCTTGGGGGCCAAGGCCTGCCTGCTCAGTGTGGTCGGTGAAGACGAGGCGAGCCACACGCTCGAAGAGCTGGTCGCGCGCACCGGGATCGAGCCGCATTTTGGGCGCGACGCGCAGATGCGCACCACGGTCAAGCTGCGTGTGATCGGGCGCCAGCAGCAGCTGCTCAGACTGGACTTTGAAAACACGCCAGACAAAGAAGTGCTGGCCTCACAAACAGCGGCCTTCGCCGAGCTGCAGGGCCGGCACGACGCGGTGCTGTTTTCCGACTACGGCAAGGGGGGGCTCGCGCACATCGGCGCCATGATCGAACAGGCGCGCAGCGTAGGGCGCACCGTACTGGTCGACCCCAAGGGCAGCGACTACTCGCGCTACCGGGGCGCCACCGTGATCACGCCCAACCGAGCCGAGCTCGAACAGGTGATCGGGCCCTGGGGCAGCCAAGCCGAGCTCGAGCGCAAGGCCCAGGGGCTGCGGCGCGAGCTGCAGCTGAGCGCGCTGCTGCTCACGCGCAGCGAGGAGGGCATGACGTTGTTTGATGAGGCCGGCGAGCTGCATGTGCCGGCGCAGGCACGCGAAGTCTTCGATGTCACCGGCGCTGGCGACACCGTGATTGCCACACTGGCGGCCATGCTGGCCGCCGGCTTGTCGATGCGCGATGCCGTACCGATTGCCAACCGCGCCGGCGCCATCGTCGTAGGCAAGTTCGGCACCGCCACCGTCAGCTACCAAGAACTGTTCGCCTGAGGGCGGCACAAGAGGGCAACACCCATGCGCATCGTCGTCACCGGCGCAGCCGGCTTTATCGGCTCGAACCTCATCAAGGGGCTCAATGCCCGCGGCATCGACGAAATCATTGCCGTCGATGACCTGAGCGAGGGCGACAAGTTTCGCAACCTGGCCGACCTGCAAATCGCCGACTATGTCGATGCCGATGACTTCTACGAGCTTTTTGGCGAGCGCGCCTACGGCCAAGTCGAGGCGGTCTTCCATCAGGGCGCTTGCAGCGACACGATGGAGTCCAACGGCAAGTACATGATGGACAACAACTACAGCCTGTCGTGCGAGCTGTTTGCCGCCTGCCAGGAGCAAGGCGCCCGCCTGCTCTACGCCTCCTCGGCAGCAACCTATGGTGGCTCGAGCGAATTTCGCGAGCACCCCTCATGCGAGAAGCCGCTCAATGTGTACGGCTACTCCAAGCTGCTGTTTGACCAGCGCATGCGCCGCGAACTCGGTGCCGATTTTTCGCAGGCTCTCACACAAGTGGCGGGGTTTCGTTACTTCAATGTGTATGGCCCGCGCGAGCAGCACAAGGGCCGCATGGCCAGCGTCGCCTTTCACCAGTATCACCAGTTCCTCAAGGACGGGCAGGTTCGCCTGTTTGGCGCCTACGGCGGCTACGGGCAGGGCCAGCAGATGCGCGACTTTGTCTTCGTCGATGATGTGGTGGCGGTCAATCTCTGGTTCTTCGACCACCCCGAGCAAAGCGGGCTGTTCAACCTGGGGACCGG
>CANHBU010000081.1 GCA_947458345.1 Comamonadaceae bacterium | reverse complement strand
GGGAATGCGGGGCGTGTGGCTGTCGGCCGGGTTGACCGGAGTGCCATGATGGGGGGTGATGCCGACGCCGGAGAAGGCGAATTCGGTCATGTTGGTGCGCCCCGCAATCAGGCCGCCGGCGGCGCGAACCCTGGCTACGGCCGGGCAATCCTGCGTTGCCGCGGGCCCTTGCAGCACCACTGAGCCGGCCCGTGTGGACTGACCGGCGACATCGAAGAGGTCTTTGACCGACACCGGCAGACCCGCCAGCGGCAGTGGGGGGGCTGGGCTGTGGTGGCCAGCCCGGTTAATGGCCTGGCGCAGCTCGGCCTGCGCGCCAACCACGTAGACGTGGCGGCAAGACGGCTGCTCACAGGCCTGCAGCGCCCGCTCGAGCGGCTCGGCCAGATGAACCTGGCCGTTGGCGATGCTCTGGCGCACCTGGTACAGATCGGCGGTGGGGTCGGGTGTGGGCTTCATGGTTTGGGCCTTGCAGGCCTGGCGTCGGTGCAGGCGCTGCAGCGGCGATGGTATACTCCCGAGGCTTTGCCGCCGATGGTCCCCGCTGGGGCGATTGATTGGCGCAGGGCAAATCGCAAATCAGCCACTGAAAAGGTGCCGCCGGCAGGCTCTGCAGGGTGGTAGGCGCTGATTTTAGACCCAACCTTAGGAGTTTTTATGTCGACAAGCATGCGTGAAATGCTGGAAGCCGGCGTCCACTTCGGACACCAGACGCGCTTCTGGAACCCCAAGATGGCCCCCTATATCTTTGGCCATCGCAACCGTATTCACATCATCAACCTGGAAAAATCGCTGCCGATGTTCCAGGAGGCGTGCAAGTTTGCGCGCCAGCTCGCCGCTAACCGAGGCACCATTTTGATGGTGGGCACCAAGCGCCAAGCCCGCGAAATCTTGGCCACTGAAGCGCGTCGTGCCGGCGTGCCCTTTGTGGACCAGCGCTGGCTCGGCGGTATGTTGACCAACTTCAAGACCGTCAAGAGCTCCATCAAGCGACTCAAGGAAATGAAGGCGCAGCAAGAAGCAGGTCTGGACGCCGTGAGCAAGAAAGAGCAGCTCACGTTCACCCGCGAGATCGAAAAGCTCGAGAAGGACATCGGCGGCATCCAGGACATGGCCAGCTTGCCCGATGCCATCTTTGTGATCGATGTGGGCTTTCACAAGATCGCCGTGGCCGAGGCGCAAAAACTCGGTATCCCGCTGATCGGAGTTGTCGACTCCAATCACACGCCCGAAGGGATCGACTACGTCATTCCGGGTAACGACGACTCGGCCAAGGCCGTCGCGCTTTATGCCCGCGGTATTGCCGATGCGATCCTGGAAGGCCGTGCCAACGCCGTCAACGAGATCGTCAAGAGCGTCGAGGGCGCTGATGAGTTCGTCGAAGTCGAGAACGCGGCCTGAGTTCCGGCCGCAAGCACAGCACCAAGGGGCTCATGTAGCCCCTTTTTTACAACGCTCTGAGCCCACGCCGCAAGGCCAAGGCCTCATCCGTTTTTTTAAGCTACAGGAGAATTGAAGATGGCAATCACCGCAAGCATGGTCGCTGAACTGCGCGCCAAGACCGACGCTCCCATGATGGAGTGCAAGAAGGCATTGACCGAGGCCAATGGCGACATGGCCAAGGCCGAAGAGCTGCTGCGCGTCAAGCTCGGCAGCAAGGCCGGCAAGGCCGCATCGCGTGTCACCGCCGAAGGCGTTGTGGCGGTTCATATGGAATCGGGTATTGGCGCCTTGGTCGAGATCAACTGCGAGACCGATTTCGTCACCAAGAACGACAGCTTCCTGGCTTTGTCCCAAGCGGTGGCCCAGGGCATCAGTCGCTCCAACCCGGCCGATGTGGCTGCTGTGGGCGCGCTGCCTTTTTCGCTCGACGGTTTCGGCCCCACCATTGAAGACGTGCGCAAGGGCCTGATCGGCAAGATCGGCGAGAACATGTCGGTGCGCCGCTTCAAGCGGTTTGCTTCAGGCAGCAAACTGGCCACCTATCTGCACGGCACGCGCATTGGCGTGGTGGTGGAATTCGAAGGCGACGAGGCGGCAGCCAAAGATGTGGCCATGCATGTGGCGGCCATGAAGCCGGTGTCGCTGACCAGCGCCGATGTGCCGGCCGAGTTGATCGAGCGCGAGCGCTCGGTTGCCACCGCCAAGGCCGCTGAGTCGGGCAAGCCAGCCGAGATCGCAGCTAAGATGATCGAAGGCTCGGTCCAAAAATACCTCAAGGAAGTGTCTTTGTTCAACCAGCCTTTCGTGAAAAACGACAAGCAGACGGTTGAGCAGATGCTCAAGGAAAAGGGCACCACGGTCAAATCGTTCACCCTGTATGTGGTGGGCGAGGGCATCGAGAAGAAGGTCGATGACTTTGCTGCCGAGGTGGCGGCCCAGGTCGCGGCGGCCAAAGCGGGTTGAGGCGGGCGCGCCAGGCGCTAAACTTCGGGAAAATTTCGCGGAAACTCCATGCCGGCCTACAAGCGCATCTTGCTCAAGCTCTCTGGTGAGGCCCTGATGGGCGACGATGCGTTTGGCATCAACCGTGCCACCATCGTTCGCATGGTCGACGAGGTGGCCGAGGTCACCCGGCTGGGCGTGGAAGTGGCGGTGGTCATCGGCGGCGGCAATATCTTTCGCGGCGTGGCCGGCGGCTCGGTCGGCATGGACCGGGCCACCGCCGACTACATGGGGATGCTGGCCACCGTGATGAACTCGCTGGCGCTGGCCGACACCATGAACAAGGCGGGCCTGACGGCCCGTGTCATGTCGGCCATTGCGATCGAGCAGGTGGTCGAGCCCTATGTGCGTCCCAAGGCCTTGCAGTATCTCGAAGAGGGCAAGGTGGTCGTCTTTGCCGCAGGGACCGGCAATCCGTTTTTCACCACCGATACGGCAGCCGCCCTGCGCGGCGCTGAAATCGGCGCCCAGATCGTGCTCAAGGCCACCAAGGTCGACGGCGTCTACACCGCCGACCCCAAGAAGGACCCGTCGGCCACGCGCTACGCCTCGATCTCTTTTGACGAGGCCATGGGGCGCAATCTTGAGGTGATGGACGCGACGGCTTTTGCCTTGTGCCGCGATCAGAAGTTGCCGGTCAAGGTGTTTTCGATCTTCAAGAGCGGCGCGCTCAAGCGTGTGGTGCTTGGGGAGGACGAGGGCACCTTGGTGCATGTTTGAACCTGCGTTTTGTCATTTCCTCCTTTGACGTACCCACCATGAGCATCCAGGACATCAAGAAGACCGCTGAGCAAAAAATGCAGCAGTCCATCGAGGCCTTCAAGACCAGCCTGACCAAGGTGCGCACCGGCCGCGCCAACCCCGGTCTGCTCGATACGGTGCAGGTCGACTACTACGGCTCCATGCTGCCGATCAGCCAGGTGGCCAATGTCTCGCTTCTCGATGCGCGCACCATCGGTGTGGCGCCCTGGGAAAAAGGCATGGGGGCAAAGATCGAGAAGGCCATACGCGACTCTGATCTGGGCCTGAATCCTGCCTCACAGGGCGACTTGATCCGGGTGCCAATGCCGCCCATGACCGAAGAGCGCCGCAAGGAGCTGACCAAGGTGGTCAAGGGCGAGGGCGAGCATGCCAAGATTGCGATTCGCAACCTGCGCCGCGATGCCAATGAAGGCGTCAAGAAACTGGTCAAGGACAAGCTGGCCTCCGAGGACGAGGAGCGCCGCGCACAAGACGAGATCCAGAAGTTCACCGACCGCTGCATTGCCGAGGTCGACAAGCTGGTGGCGGGTAAAGAGCAGGACATTATGGCGGTCTGAGGACCGCCAAAGATCCCATGCTACGGCAGCGCATCATCACTGCCGTGATCTTGCTGGCCGTGTTGTTGCCGGCGCTTTTTTACCCCCAGCCCTGGCCTTTTGCCCTGCTGACTTTGCTGCTAATGGCCGCTGCCGCATGGGAGTGGGGCCGGCTCAATGCGCCGGCGCTGGCCTGGGCGATGGCGCTGCTGTGCACGCTCGCCGGTGTGGGATCCTGGTGGGCCGGTTGGCTCGAGCGCGATCTGCTGGGTCTGTGGGTCGCCGCGGCGCTGGTGTGGGTGCTCGGCGGCGCTGTCTTGCTCGCCGGTGGAGTCTTGCGTTGGCAGGCCCTGGCCCGCTGGCTGCGTTGCCTGCTGGGGCTGTGGTTGCTTTGGCTGGCCTGGTTGGCCGTGGTCCAGGCCCGGGCGGTAGGCATTAACTTTTTGCTGTCGGTGCTGACCTTGGTGTGGCTGGCCGATGTGGCGGCTTATTTTGCGGGCAAGGCCTGGGGCGGACGGCTGGTGGCGCGCAAGCTCGCCCCCAGCATCAGCCCGGGCAAGAGCTGGGAGGGCGTTCTGGGCGCAGCCGCTGCCGTGCTCATCGTGGGGCTGCTGTGGTCCAGTCTGGAGGCCCGGCTGTCCGTTTCAGCGGCGCCCAGCCTGCACGGCCAAGTGCGCGCCGCTCACGGTGTGGGCCTGCTGGTCGCCGCGCTGCTGTTTTTGACGGCCATGAGCGTGGTCGGTGATCTCATCGAGTCGCTGCTCAAGCGCAGTGCCGGTGTGAAGGATTCGAGCGCCTTGCTGCCCGGCCACGGCGGTGTGCTCGATCGGATCGACGCGCTGTTGCCCGTGCTGCCTCTGGCCATGATGTTGTGGAGCTTTTCAAAGTGACGGCCATCCAACAGATCACCATTTTGGGCTCAACCGGATCGATTGGCGTGAACACGCTCGATGTGGTGGCGCGGCATCGGCAGCGCTTTGAGGTGTTCGCGCTGAGCGCGGCCACGCGGGTGGACTTGTTGTTGGAGCAGTGTCTGCGCTTTGAGCCAGTTCATGCGGTGATGACCGAAGCGGCTGCAGCGACCGAATTGGCCGATCGGCTCAAGCAGGCCGGCTCGCGCACGCGGGTGCTGACGGGTGCCGACGCGCTCGAGCGCATCGCCCGCGATGAGCGGGTGCAGGTGGTGATGGCTGCCATCGTGGGCGCGGCCGGTTTGCCGGCCTGCTTGGCTGCAGCGCGTGCCGGCAAGCGCCTGTTGCTGGCCAACAAGGAGGCCTTGGTGGTCGGTGGCGAGGTCTTCTTGCAGGCGGTTCACCAGGGCGGCGCCCGCTTGCTGCCCATCGACAGCGAGCATTCGGCCATTTTTCAATCGCTGCCTGAAGATCCGGCGAGCTGGCCCGATCGCGTGGAAAAGATCATCCTGACGGCCTCCGGTGGCCCTTTTCTGGAGCGCGATCCGGCCAGCTTTCCCCAAGTCACGCCTGAGCAGGCCTGCAAACACCCGAACTGGGTCATGGGGCGCAAGATCTCCGTCGACTCGGCCACCATGATGAACAAGGTGTTGGAGGTGATCGAGGCGCGCTACCTGTTTGGCATGCGGCCCGATCAGATCGAGGTGGTGATTCATCCGCAGAGCATCATCCATTCCCTGGTGCAATACCGTGACACCTCGGTGGTGGCTCAATTGGGCACGCCGGACATGCGGGTGCCCATTGCCTACGGCTTGTCGTGGCCCGAGCGGGTCGAATCGGGCGCCCGGCCGCTCGACTTCAGGGCCTTACCCACCATGACCTTTCTGGCGCCCGATGCTCGGCGTTTCCCCGCACTGGCCCTGGCCTGGGAGGTGCTGGCCGGGCCGACGGGCAGCACCGCCGTGCTCAATGCGGCCAATGAGGTGGCGGTACAGGCCTTTCTGGACGGCGCAATTGGCTTCGATCAAATCCACCAGGTCAACCGAAACACGCTCGATGGCTGGTCTGCGCCTGCGGTGACGGCGCTGGAGGACCTGCTGGCCATCGATCAGCAGGCGCGGGTGCGCGCCGCTGATTGGGTGCGTCGATTGGGCGCTCGATGACCACGGTACTGGCCTTTGTCCTTGCCCTGGGCCTGCTCATTGCGATTCATGAATACGGCCACTACCGCGTGGCCGTGGCTTGCGGCATCAAGGTGCTGCGCTTTTCCATTGGCTTTGGCCGGCCTGTGCTGCGCTGGCGCTTGCGCGGCAACCCCACCGAATTCGTGATCGGGCTGCTGCCTCTGGGGGGTTATGTCCGCATGCTCGATGAGCGTGAGGCGCCCGTCGAGGCCAGTCAGCGGCATCTGGCCTTCAACACCCAGCCCCTGCGCTCGCGCGTGGCGGTGGTAGCGGCCGGGCCGCTGGCCAACTTGCTGCTGGCTGCCGTGCTCTATGCCACTGTCAGCTGGATCGGGGTTGAAGAGCCGCAGGCCGTCGTCTCGACGCCGGCCGCCGGTTCAGTGGCCGAGCGTGCCGGTTTGCGATCGGGCGATTGGGTGCTGCAAGCGGCCGTGCAGGATGAAGAGGCCGAGCCGGTGCGCTCTTTCGATGACTTGCGCTGGCGCCTGGCACAGGCTGCACTTGAGGGCCAGCGGCTGCTGCTGGTGGTGCAGGCGCAAACGCAGCGCGGGCAGGGCAGTACGCGCGAAGTCTGGCTCGATCTCGGCGGGTTTGAGCGGGCCGAGGCCAACGCCCAGTTGTTTCGCGACATCGGTGTGGTCTCGCCATGGAGCCGGCCGGTGATGGGCCAGGTGCAAGCCGGCGGTGCCGCCGACAAAGCCGGTTTGCAGGCGGGCGATCTGGTGCTGGACATCGACGGGCGGCGCATCGACGATGCAGCCGGTCTGCGCGAAATCGTGCGCCAGTCGACCCAGTCGGCGGTGCAACTGTGGCAGATCGATCGCAGGGGGCAGTCGCTGCAACTGTCGGTGCAGCCCCAGATGGGCAGCGATGGCAGCGCGCGCATCGGCCGCATTGGCGCCTTCATCGGCGAGCCGGCGCAAAAGGTGCTTGTGCGCCAGGATGTGCTGCAGGCTTCGTGGGAGGGCCTGAGCCGGACCTGGGAGGTCAGCGCACTGACGCTGCGCATGATCGGCAAGATGCTCATTGGCGAGGCCTCACTGAAAAACCTCAGCGGCCCCTTGACGATCGCCGACTATGCGGGCAAGTCAGCGGGTCTGGGCTTGACCGCCTACCTGCTGTTTTTGGCCATGATCAGCGTCAGCCTGGGGGTGCTCAATCTGCTGCCTCTGCCCATGCTCGATGGCGGACACCTGATGTATTATCTTTGGGAAGGCATCACAGGGCGCAGCGTGTCTGAAATCTGGATGGAGCGCCTGCAGCGCGTGGGCATGGCCGCCTTGCTGCTGCTGATGTCTATTGCCCTATTCAATGACGTCACGCGCCTGTTTGGGTGACCCGTTTTCTTACGCATGCGACTGCTGCAATTTCCTATGATCCAAGTGCTTCAAGGTTTCAGGCTAAGGTCCATCGTTTTGCTCGTGACAGCATGGATGGCTTGCACGCTGTCGCTGGCTATTGAGCCTTTCGTGATCAAGGAGATCCGCGTCGAGGGTCTGCAGCGGGTTGAGCCCGGAACGGTGTTTGCGTCGATTCCGCTGCGCGTCAACGAAACCTTCAACGATGAAAAGGGCTCGGCCGCCATCCGCGCGCTGTTTGGCCTGGGCCTGTTCAAGGACGTGCGACTCGAAGTTGAAGGCACGGTCCTGATTGTGGTGGTTGAGGAGCGGCCTTCCGTGGCGGAGGTCGATTTCGTCGGCATCAAGGAATTCGACAAAGAGGTTTTGCGCAAAGCGCTGCGCGAATCGGGCCTTTACGAGGGCCAGCCTTTCGATCGGGCGCTGGCCGACAAGGCCGAGCAGGAACTCAAGCGTCAGTACATCAACCGCAGCCTCT
>CANHBU010000080.1 GCA_947458345.1 Comamonadaceae bacterium | reverse complement strand
GTGCTGCTGGTCTGGCTGGCGCTGGTGCGCGGCATCCGGCCGCTGGCGCAACTGGAGCGGCGCATCCGCGCGCGCAAGGCCGATGACATGAGTCCGATCGACGAGACCGTTGTGCCCGAAGAGGTGGTGCCCCTGGTGTCTTCGATCAACGATTTGCTCAGCCGTTTGAAGGTCTCGCTGAGCACCCAAAAGCGCTTCCTGGCCGATGCGGCCCATCAACTCAAGACGCCGCTGGCGGGACTGCGCATGCAGGCCGATCTGGCGCAGCGCCAGGCTGACGCCGAAGAGGTCAAGAAGTCGCTCAAGCAGATCGGCCTGTCGAGCATCCGGGCGACCCACACGGTCAACCAGTTGCTGGCGCTGGCGCGCGCCGAGACAACGGGCCGCAGCCTGGCCAAATCGGCGGTCGATCTGGTCGATGTCATCAGCGAGGCCATCCAGGAGTCCTTGCCGCGCGCTTTGGACAAGCAGATCGACCTGGGCTACGAGGGGCCGCAGGCCGATCAGGCGCCCAGTCGGATCGAGGGCAATGGCACGCTGCTCAAGGAGATGGTGCGCAACTTGATCGACAACGCGATCAACTACACCCCAGAAGGCGGGCAGGTCACGGTGCGTTTGCTCGCCGACCCTTTCAGCCGATCGCTCACGCTGCTGGTCGAGGACACCGGACCGGGCATTCCCCAGGCCGAGCGCGAGCTGGTGTTTGAACCGTTTTACCGCGCGCTGGGCACCAACGTGGATGGCTCCGGCCTGGGCCTGGCGATCGTGGCCGAGATCGCCCAGCAGCACGATGCGCAGGTCAGCATCGACAGCTGCGACCGACCGCCGCCCCTGCCCGGCACCCGCGTGATCGTGCGGCTGCGCAGCCCGCAGTCGCCAACCTGATCGGGCCAGCTGCACGGGCCGCCGCAGCGGCGGCGCCAGCCTTTCGTCATGGCCAGGAGCGCCAGCGAGGGGGTAATCGCCATGACAATCACCATGACAATCACCCGCGTGCGGAGCTTCCTTAGCCCAGGTGCTTGCCGATCAGTCCGGCGAGCTCGAACATATTGGCTTGCGCTTTGCCGAAAACGGCCAGCAGCTTGGCATCTGCATTGACCAGCCGCTTGTCTTTGGGGTCTTGCAGACCCTGAGCCTTGATGTAGTCCCACAGCGCCTTCATGACCTGCGGTCTGGCCAGCGGCGCCTGGCCGATGACGGCGGCCAGTGCGGCACTGGGCCGCTTGAGTGAAGCGGCGCTGGCTTGGCGGGGCGCCTTGGCGGGTGCGGCCTTCTTGGGGGCGCTTTTTGTGGCCGGCTTGGCCGCACCCTTGGCTGCACGTTTGCCCGTACTCTTGGCCGCGACCCGGCCGCCCGCAGTCACTGTCTTGGCCGCGGCTGCAGCAGCGCCGGCCGCTACCTTGCGCGGGGGGTACTTGGACGGCGCGAATTCGAAGTTGACCTTGCCGGCCTCGGCATCCCAGGCCAGCATGGCCTTGAAGGCCCGGCGGGTGCGCGAGGAGACAAACTTGTCGAGCATGTCGGTCTTGCCGGTGGCCAGCAGCTTTTGCATCTGCGCGCGCTCCACGGGCTGTTGCAAGATGATTTGCCCGCTCTTGAAGTCGCAGCTCGGCGTGGGCTGAGCGCTGGTGGGGACCGACTTTTCGCAAACGTAGTTCTTGCCGTGCTCGCGCACGGCGGCGCCGCATTTGGGGCAGGGGCCCAGCGGCTCGCTGGCGCTCAAGTCCACCAGCTCACCGGTTTGGGCCGCATCGTCGTCGCCAAAGTCGAACTCGAGCTTGTAGTTTTTGCTGTCCTCGTCGAACTTGATCACCATCTCGGCCGTAAAGGGCCAGCCAGCCTTGGAGCGAAATCCGTCGAGCGGGCCGATGCGCCGATCGCGCAGGAACTGCTCGACCTCTTGCAACTCGAAGGTGCGCCCGGCCGGCGTCTTGCCGAATGAAAACCCGCAACCCTCGCTGCTGCCCTGGGCGCCGGTGCAGGCGTAGCGGCGGTAGTTTTCCTTGATCACGCCCGCGCAATTGGGGCACGGCGCTTGCAAGGTGGCGTAGTCGCCTGGTATGGTGTCGCGGTCGTAGCCCTTGGCCTTGGCCACGATTTTTTCGGTCATGGCCTGGATCTCGGCCATGAACTGCTCGCGGCTGAGTTGCCCCTTTTCCATGCGCGCGAGCTTGTACTCCCATTCGCCGGTCAGATCGGCGCGCGAGAGCTCCTCGGCGCCGAGCCCACGCAGCAAGGTCATGAGCTGGAAGGCCTTGGCCGTGGGGATGAGCTCGCGGCCCTCGCGCAGCAGGTATTTTTCGTTGATCAAGCCTTCGATGATGGCCGCCCGGGTCGCCGGGGTGCCCAGGCCTTTTTCCTGCATCGCCTCGCGCAGCTCGTCGTCTTCGACCATCTTGCCAGCGCCCTCCATGGCGCCCAGCAGCGTCGCCTCGCTGTAGCGGGCCGGCGGCCGGGTTTTCAGGCCTTTGGCCTGGGCCTCCTCGGTGCGCACCTTCTCGTCGGGCTGCACCGGCACCAGCGGCTGGCCTTTGTCGCCCTCCTTGGCGTCGGCCACCTCTTGGGCCGCCTCTTTGCCATAAATGGCCAGCCAGCCGGGCTTGATCAGCACTTTGCCTTCGGTCTTGAAGTGGTGGCCCAGCACCTCGGAGATGCGGGTGGTCACCAGGTATTCGGCGCTGGGGAAAAAGATCGCCATGAAGCGGCGCACCACCAGGTCGTAGAGTTTTTGCTCGGCATCGCTGAGCCCCGAGGGCGCTTGCGTGGTCGGGATGATCGCAAAGTGATCGGACACCCGGCTGTTGTCAAACACGCGCTTGCTGGGCTTGATATAGCCTTGGTTGAGCGCGGTCAGCGCATGCGGGGCCAGGTGGCGCATGCCGCTGTCGGCGAGCATTTCAAAGGTTTGTTTGACCACGGGCAGGTAGTCTTCGGGCAGATGGCGTGAGTCGGTCCGCGGGTAGGTCAGGGCCTTGTGACGCTCATACAGGCTTTGCGCCAGCGCCAGCGTGGTCTTGGCGGAAAAGCCAAACTTGCCGTTGGCCTCGCGCTGCAGTGAGGTCAGATCAAACAGCAGCGCGCACGCTTGCGTGCTCGGCTTGGACTCGTCGGTGACGCGGGCAGGCTTGCCATGCACCGCCTGTGCCACGGCCAGCGCCTCGCGCTCGCTCCACAGCCGATCGGCGCGCTGCTCGGGATCGGGCTCGGCGCCATCGGCCAAGGCCGGCTTCTTCCAGGCGGGGTCAAACCACTTGCCGCTGTACTGGCCTTTTTCCGCCCCGAACGTGGCGTGGATCTCCCAATAATCGCGGCTGACGAATTTGCGGATTTTTTCTTCCCGCTCGACCACCACCGACAGCGTGGGGGTTTGCACCCGACCGACGGTGGTCAGAAAAAAGCCGCCGTCACGTGAGTTGAAGGCCGTCATGGCACGCGTGCCATTGATGCCCACGAGCCAATCGGCCTCCGAGCGGCAGCGTGCCGCGTCGGCCAGTGGCAGCATTTGCTGGTCACTGCGCAACTGGTCAAATCCATCGCGAATCGCCGCCGGTGTCATGGACTGCAGCCACAAGCGCTTGACCGGGTGCTTGGACTTGGCGTACTGCTCGATCAGGCGAAAGATCAATTCGGCCTCGCGCCTGGCATCGCACGAGTTGACCACGGCGCCCACGTCCTTGCGTTTGGCCAGCTTGACGATGGCATTGAGCCGGCCTTTGGTCTTGTCGATGGGCTTGAGCTCAAAGTAGGGCGGGATCACCGGCAGATGGGCAAAGCTCCATTTGCCGCGCTTGACGTCAAAGGCCTCGGGCGCCTGGATTTCCACCAGGTGGCCCACGGCCGAGGTGACGATCCATGCTTCGTTTTCGAAGTGCTCATCGTGTTTGTCGAATTTGCCCGTCGTCGGCGTCAGGGCGCGCACGATGTCCTGGGCCACCGAGGGCTTTTCTGCAATCACCAGCGTTTTGCTTGTCATGGTCAGTCTTGTGCAAAGAAACAAAGGGCGAGTCTTGGGTCCGGCTCGCCGGTGGGGCTGTCGGTGGGCGCGCGCCTGGCCGGGGCTGGGCCCCTACAATGCCGACTCGCGCGCACGCAGGCGCGCGCACGCGCCTGCACAAATTAACCATAGCAAAAAATCAATCGTGGCCCAAAACCGGTCTTCCTCCGCTTCCTCCCCCGTCAAAAAAAATCGCCCCCCTGCGGGTCGGCGCATCCAGACTCGCCGATCGGGCGTGCACGGCAACGGGGTGTTTGCGGTGCAGAACCTGGCCGAGGGCGAGGTCTTGATTGAGTATGTCGGTCAGATCATCAGCTGGAAGGAGGCGCTGCGCCGCCATCCCCACGATCCGAGCGATCCCAACCACACCTTTTACTTTCATATCGACGAGACCCGTGTCATCGATGCCAAGTATGGCGGCAATTCCTCGCGCTGGATCAACCACAGCTGCGCGCCCAATTGTGAGGCCGATGAGGAGGAGGGCCGGGTCTTCATCAAGGCGCTGCGTAACATCAAGGCCGGCGAAGAGCTGTTTTACGACTACGGCCTGATCATCGATGCGCCCTACACCCGCAAGCTCAAGGCCGAGTACCCCTGCTGGTGCGGCGCCCCCGACTGCCGCGGCACCCTGCTGGCGCCCAAGCGCCGCCGTTGACGCCCATGCCCCGGCCCGGCTCGCCGCCGCCCTTGCGCTGGCCAGCTGAGCAGCTCTGGCAGACCGTGGTGCCTTGGCTGCCCGGTTTTTCAGTCGAGATCCTGCCCGAGATTGATTCGAGCAACAGCGAGCTCATGCGCCGGGCGCGCGCGGGCCGCACCGAGCCGGTTTTGTTGGTGGCCGAGCACCAGAGCGCCGGCCGTGGCCGCATGGGCCGGCAATGGCACAGCGCACCAGGCTCGAGCCTGACCTTCTCCTTGGGTCTGGCGCTTGAGCCGGCCGACTGGTCGGGCCTGTCGCTGGCCGTCGGCGTGAGCCTGGCCGAAAGTCTGAGCCATCTCAGCGGTGCCGATGTGCGCATCAAGTGGCCCAACGATCTGTGGCTGGGCTCTGGCAAGCTCGCCGGCATCCTGATCGAGACCGTGAGCACTGGGGCCTCGCGTTTTGCCGTCATTGGTGTGGGCATCAATCTGCACGAGCCGGCATGGCGGCCCCCGGCCAGCCCATCGGCCGCAGGCGCCGATCCGGTGCCAGCGGCCTGGCTGGCCGGGGCCACCCCCCTCAATGCGCCCCTCGACGCCCGCCTCGATGCGCCTGAGGTGCTCGGCGCAGTGGCCGGCGCTCTGGTGCGCGATGTGCTGCATTTCGAGCGGGAGGGCTGGGGCGCTTTTGCGCCGCGCTTTGCGCCGCGCGATGTGCTGCGCGGGCGCTCGGTGCGGCTCTCCGATGGCCGCAGCGGCCTGGCCTGCGGGCTCAGCGCGAGCGCTGCCCTGCGCGTGCAAACGGCGCGCGGCATCGAGGAGGTCAACAGTGGCGAGGTCAGCGTGCGGCCTCAAGACTGAGCCGGCGCAGCGGGGCGCCTGATGCGCGAGCTGCTTTAGCGCCAGAACGCGTCGTAGGCCGTGCGCAGGATCAGCGCGCTGACCACCAGCACGAAGACCACCCGCACAAAGCCCGAGCCGTGCTTGAGCGCCAGACGCGCGCCCAGCAGGCTGCCGATCACATTGGCCAGGGCCAGGGCCAGCGCATAGTGCCACCAGATATGGCCCTTGAAGGCAAACAAGCTGAGCGCCGCCAAATTGCTGCAGCTGTTGAGCAGCTTGGCCGATGCCGAGGCATGGAGAAAGTCGTAGCCCAGCAAACGCACAAACAAAAACACCAGCAAGCTGCCCGCGCCGGGTCCGAAAAAGCCGTCGTAAAAGCCCAGCACCAGGCCGATGGCGCTGGCCACCGCGGCCTCGTGCCAGCCGCGCAGACGCGGCGCATGTTCGCGCCCCAGCTCCTTTTTAATCAGCGTGTAGGCCAGCACGGCCAGCAAGACGAAGGGCAGCACCTTGCGCAGAAACTCGGGCGAGACCACGGTGACCAGCCAGGCGCCGGCAAAGGAGCTGGCCAGCGCCACCAGGCCAGCGGGCAAGAGCGTGCGCCAGGGCATGTGGACCCGGCGCGCATATTGCACCGTGGCCACGGCTGTGCCCCACAGCGAGGCGCTTTTGTTGACGCCCAGCAAAGTCGCTGGATGGGCTGAGGCAAAGGCGGCAAACAAGGCCGGCACGAGCACCAGGCCGCCGCCGCCGACGATCGCATCGACGAAGCCGGCCAGCAGCGAGGCGCAGGCCACGAAAAGCAGTTCCATGGTGTGATGGTCCCAATCGGCTCACAGTCGCCGGCCTTGCCGCGCCCGATGGCCATGCAAAAAGCACAAAGAAAAAAGCGCCGGGTTTGCCGGCGCTTTTTCAGCCCTGCCTGTTGGGCGGGGCTGTTCATGGGGGCTCAGTGTGAGCATGGCTCTTCTTCAAGAGCGCGTCTGGTGCGTCAGACTGTTGCGTGTGTCTCCTCGGCTCCTGATAAGCGAGGCTCTTGAAGAGCCCGGCTTGAATGGGCGCAACTATAAGGCCCCGTTTGAGCGGCTCGGCTCGGGACTTACCCGGGTTGGGCGATCGAGCCCTGCCTGGCTCGATCGCAGCGCGCGCCTGCCTGCTCTCGTGGGGCAGCCTTGGGCCGCCTCACAGGCCCTGCCGGATCCAGCCGGCAGCCTTTTCCGCCATCATGAGGGTCGGCGCATTGGTGTTGCCGCTGGTGATGGTCGGCATCGCGCCGGCGTCGACCACCCGCAAGCCGCTCACGCCGCGCACCTTCAGGTGCGGGTCGAGCACCGCCATCGGATCGTCGGCGCGGCCCATGCGGGTGGTGCCCACCGGGTGAAAAATCGTGGTGGCGATGTCGCCGGCCAGGCGCGCCAGGTCTTCGTCGCTCTGGTACTGCACGCCCGGCTTGAACTCTTCGGGCTGCCAGCGCGCCAACGCGCTTTGGGCCACGATGGCGCGCGTGACACGCAGAGACTGCGCGGCCACCAGCCGGTCTTCGGTCGTGCTCAGGTAGTTGGGCGCGATCAGGGGCGCATCGGCAAAGTCGCTGCTGCGGATGCGCACCGTACCCCGGCTGGTGGGGTTGAGGTTGCACACGCTGGCGGTAAAGGCGTCGAAGGCGTGCAAGGGCTCGCCAAAGGCCTCAAGCGACAGCGGCTGCACGTGGTACTGGATGTTGGGCCAGACATGCTCGGGGCTCGAGCGGGTGAAGGCGCCCAGTTGCGAGGGCGCCATGCTCATCGGGCCACTGCGGCGCAGCGCGTACTCCAGGCCGATCTTGGCGCGCCCCCAAAGCGAGGCCGACAAGGTGTTGAGCGTGGCCTGGCCGCCGCGCGGTGGCCGGATCTTGTAGACCGATCGGATCTGCAGATGGTCCTGCAAATTGGCCCCCACCCCCGGCAGATGCTGGCGCACCGCGATACCCAGGCTTTGCAGCAAATCGGCCGGCCCGATGCCCGACAGTTGCAGGATTTGCGGCGAGCCGATGCTGCCGGCGCTCAGCAGCACCTCGCCGCCGGCGGCGAGGTGCGCCTCGATGCTTTGCGAGCCGTTCCACACGCGCGCGCCGACGCAGCGCGGCTGGCCATCGGCTTGCGGCTCGAGCAGCAATTGGCTGACCTGGGCGCGAGTCCACATTTCGAAGTTGGGCCGCCCGTAGCAGGTGGGCCGCAAAAAGGCCTT
>CANHBU010000079.1 GCA_947458345.1 Comamonadaceae bacterium | reverse complement strand
CGTATAGCTTGGACCAGTCCAGCTGCACCGGCGGTGCTTGCGCGTGCACTGCGGGGCCGCTGCAGGCCGCCAGGGCCAGCAAGCCCCCGAGCCCCTGACGGCGCGACAGGCGCTTCATCGGGCGCTCAAACGATGCGCAAGCCGTGGTTTTGCAGTGGCAGGCTGCGCACCGGCGGGCCTGTGGCTGCAAAGATGGCGGTCAGGATGGCGGGCGCGACCACGCAGATGGTCGGCTCGCCCACACCACCCCAGAAATCGAAAGTCGGTGCGATGACGGTCTCGATGTGCGGCATTTGGTAGAGGCGCGCGATCGGATAGCGGTCAAAGTTGGTCTCGACGATGCGCCCGTCGGCGACGGTGGACTGGCTTTGCAAGGTGTCCAAGCCATCGGCCACCGATCCTTCAACCTGCGCGGCAATTTGGTCCGGGTTGACCGCGTGGCCGCAGTTGGTGGCCAGCACCAGGCGGTGCACCTTGACCTCTTGTCCCTTGACCGAGACCTCGGCTACCGCGGCCGCGTAGCTGCCGTAGCCCATGAACTGAGCGATGCCGCGGTGCACCCCCGCTGGCAGCGGCTTGCCCCAGCCGGCTTTGTCGGCGGCGGCGTTGAGTACGGCCAGATGCTTGGGGTGCTTTTGCATCAGGACGCGGCGAAACTCGAGCGGGTCACGGCCAGCGGCGGCCGCCACCTCTTCCATAAAGCATTCAAGGTACAGGCCGTTTTGGTTGGTGTTGACGCCGCGCCAGGGCCCGACCGGCACATGGGTGTTGCGCATCGCGTACTCGGTGCGCAAGTTGGCGATGGTGTAGCCCAGTTGCGCATCGTTCGGCTCGGCCCAGTAGCCTTGCAGCTGTCGCCGGTCCTTGCCGTCCCGGATGTTCTGCGGCGACAGGTAGGCGTTGATCGACTGTCCGCTTACGCGCAACTGCAGGCCCAGCAGATTGCCCTGTGCGTCCAGCCCAGCCTGTAGCCTGCACTGCCCGATCGGCCGGTAAAAGTCCTGCGCCATGTCTTCTTCACGGCTCCAGATCAGCTTGACCGCAACGCCCGGCATCTGCCGGGCCAGCAAAGCGGCCTGCCGCACGAAATCCTGCTGGCCGCCCCGGCGGCCAAAGCCGCCGCCCAGGGTGTGGTTGTAGACCTCGCACTGCTCGAGCGGCAAGCCGCTGGCTTTGGACAGGGCCGCCATCGAGGCTTCGGCATTTTGGCTGGCCACCCAGGCCTCGGCCCGCGTGGCCGTGATCCGCGCCGTGCAATTCATGGGCTCCATGCAGGCATGGGAGACGAAGGGCGTGCTGTAGACGGCGTCTATGCGTTTGAAAGCGCCCGCAATCGCCGCAGGCGCATCGCCGACGTTGAGGTCAGCAAAGACGTTGCGGGTCGATGTGAGTCCCTCTTCGAGCCGGCTGGCAATGGCGGCGCTGTTTTCCTTGCCGTGTGCGCCTTCGTTCCAGACGATGGGCAACTCTTGCAGCGCGTTCTTGGCGCGCCACCAGTTGTCGGCCACCACCGCCACCGCGTTGTCGTCAACCTTGTAGACGCCAAGCACGCCTTTGCGCGCTTTGATGGCGCGCTCGTCAAAGCTCACCAGCTTGCCGCCAAAAACTGGGCTGGCCTGGATCGCTGCGTAGACCATGCCGGGCAGCCGGATGTCAATGGCGTAGTTCTGGCGGCCCATGACTTTCGGTGCGGTGTCCAGGCGCTTGATCGGCTTGCCGGCGACCTTCCACTGCCGCGGGTTGCGCAGCGTCAGGGTCTTGGGATCGGGCGCTGGCAACTGCGCCGCCGCGCTGGCCACTTTGCCGTAGGTGGTGCTGCGGCCCGAGCCTGCATGGCTGATCACGCCCTTGCTGACGCTGAGCTCGCCGATCGCCACACCCCACTGGTTGGCCGCCGCTTGCAGCAGCAGGGTTCGGGCCGCAGCGCCCCCCTGGCGCATGTAGTCCTGCGAGCCGCGAAGGCCCCGGCTGCCGCCGGTGGACATGTCGCGCCAGATACGCTTGCGCGCCAGGTTTTGTCCGGGCGAAACCATCTGCACCCGAACCCGCTCCCAGTCGCAGTCGAGTTCTTCGGCCACCAGTTGGGCCAGCCCGGTGTGGGTGCCTTGCCCCATCTCGGCGCGGGCCACGCGTATGATGCAGCTCTCGTCGGGCTCGATCACCACCCAGGCGTTGACTTCGGGCGCTGCGCCGCCTTGGGCAAGGGCGGGCCAATGCAGGCCCAGCGAGAGTCCAGCGCCGGCGGCCGCGGAGCCGACGACGAAGGAGCGGCGTGAGAGGCTGTGCGCGCTTGTGTGGGATGTCATGACCCGCTCCTTAGGCTTGAGGCGTGCTTTGCGCCGACACGTCGACCATGTGGATCACCGAGCCCACGCCCTTGCCGGTTTGCGCGGCCAGATGGATGGCGGCGCGGATGCGCTGGTAGGTGCCACAGCGGCAGATGTTGGTCATGGCCTCATCGATGTCGGCATCAGTGGGCTTGGGGTTCTTGCGCAGCAGGGCCGCGGCCGCCAGCACTTGGCCCGACTGGCAGTAGCCGCACTGGGGCACATCGAGCGCCTTCCAGGCCATTTGCACCGGATGCGAGCCGTCGTCGGACAGGCCCTCGATGGTGGTGATTTTTCCCTCAGTGGCCGCCGATACGGGGTAGGAGCAAGAGCGCACGGGCTCCCCGTCAAGGTGCACGGTGCAAGCGCCGCATTGGGCAATGCCGCAGCCAAACTTGGTGCCGGTCATGTCCAGATGGTCGCGCAGCACCCATAGCAGGGGCATTTCAGGCTCGACGTCGACCAGGTGGGTCTTGTTGTTGATGTTGAGTTTGAGCATGCGCGGCCCCTTGGGTTGACGATGGCCGCCCAAGCTTAGAAGGCTTGGTGCGCACGGTCAATCGAGGGTATTCCCCGGCGCGTCCAGCCGCCCCGGGTTGGCTGGACGCTGCAGGGTTTAGCGCTTGAGATCGCGCGCGCAGCGAAAGCCGATGTAGATCACGGCCGTGCCGACCGGTTTGCCCTGCACATGCTGATCTTGCATGGGGCCGGCCCCATACCACCAGGAGCCGCCGCGGGTGCGCTGCTCGCTGCCCGGCCCGCTGTCGACCCATTCCCACAGATTGCCGCCCATCTCAAAAAGGCCGTTGACGCCCGCTGCGGTGCTGCCGGCCAGCGCGTGACCGCGGCCGCGCGAGGTGACGGCGTGAGAGACCGGGTTGACGGGTCCGCAGTCACCCAGGCAGTTGGCACCCCTGGGGCTGTCGCCGGTGGGGTAGGGGTAGCTTTTGCCCCGCACAAAGCCAGCCGGTGGCGAGGAGCGCCGCTCGGTGTAGGCCGCCTCTCCCCACTCGGCGTCGGTGGGCAGGCGTTTGCCCGCCCAGCGGCAAAACGCCTGAGCTTCGGCGTGGGTCACATGGGCGGCGGGCTCACCCTCGGCGCCGGGTTTGCCGTAGGGCGAATGCCAGACCCAGCCGCGCCTCTGCTCCCAGCCTGCCTCAAACGTGCTGCCCCCACCGGCCCGTTCAGCCTGCGTCACTGTTCCGGTGGCCTGCACAAAGCGGCGAAACTGGCCGATGGTGACCTCGGTGCGGTCGATCTCGAAGTGGCTGATGGGCTGCATTTCGGCGCTTTGGACCGATGGCGCGGCAAGAGCCAGGGCGGCGATCAGGGGGAGGTAGAGTCTGTGGCGTTGCGTCATGGCGTGCTCGGCGAAGATGGCCAATTGTGCTGGCCCAGCCGCTCAAGGGGTGCCCGGCTGGGCGATGACCCGGTTTGCAGTGGGGCGCCCTCAGGGCTCGTCACGCTGCAGTTGGGTTTGAGACTCCTCGCGACGACGGGTTTGGCCGACCTTCCTCGCGCTAGACTCACTCCCATGCCGCAATTTACCCAAACTGTTCTCTACACCGACACCGATGGCCGGGCGCGCTTTGGCGAGCAAGTCATCGATTTGCCCGGGGGCACGCCGGCCTCGCGGCTGTCGGCGGTCATGCCTGCATCGGGTCTTCAGCTGCGCCACAGCCCGGTGGGTTTTCGCAGCCAGTTCCACTGCACCGAAAAACCGCAGTGGGTGTTTATCTTGGGCGGCCAGATGGAGATCGGCTTGCAAGGCGGCGTAAGCCGCATCTTCAAGCCGGGCGAGCATTTTTATTCAGCCGATGTGCTGCCGCCCGGCGCCACCTTTGACCCCAGCGTGCACGGTCACTGGAGCCAGCCGGTGGGCGATGAGCCGCTGGTGACCTTGTTCGTCAAGGAACCCTGAAACGGCTCCTTGAAGTGGGTCTTTGAGCCGGGCCCTTCAAGCGGCCCGGTGATCGGGCCCGGGAGCTGGGGCGGCCGCATCCAGGCTCAATCGACCTTGGCGCCCGAGGCCTTGACCACGTTTTCGTACTTGGCCAACTCCTGCTTCATGAAAGCGCCGAACTGCTCGGGCGTGTTGGCCACGGGCTCGGCCATCAGGGCGGCAAAGCGGGTCTTGACCTCCGGCTGCTGCAGCGCCCCGGCAAAGGCTTGGTGCAGCCGGTTGGTGATTTCGCGTGGCAGGCCGGCTGGCCCGACCAGGCCCCACCAGGTATCGACCTCGAAGCCTTTGAGCGTTTCGGCCACGCTCGGCACATCGGGCATGAGGGCGCTGCGCGCTGCGGTGGTCACCGCCAGGGGCTTGAGCTTGCCTGCCCTGATATTGGCCGCCGCAGTGGCCAAGTTGTCGAAGTTGAAGTCCACCTGTCCGCTCAGCAGGGCCAGTTGGGCCGGGTTGCCGCCGTTGAACGGGATGTGGACGATGAATAGGTCGGTCGCCTTTTTGAACATTTCGCCGGCCAGATGACCGGCACTGCCATTGCCGCCGCTGCCGTAGTTGAGCCGGCCCGGATTGGCCTTGGCGTACGCGATCAGGTCGGCCAGGGTCTGAATCTTGAGCTTTTGCGCCACCTCGGCATTCATCACCAGCACATTGGGCACGCGCAGCATCTGCGTGATGGCCGTAAAGTCGGTGGCCGCGTTGTAGGGCATTTTGCTGTAAAGCCAGGGGTTGATCGCGTGGGTGGCCACTGCCGCGATGCCGATGGTCAGGCCGTCGGGCGCGGCCTTGGCCACCAGATCGGCCCCGATATTGCCGCCCCCGCCCGGCCGGTTCTCGATGATGACGGTGCCCAGACTACTCTGCACGCGCTCGGCCAGCAGCCGCGCGGTCACGTCGATCGGCCCGCCCGCTGCGTAGGGCACGATGATGCGCAGGGGCTTGCCCTGGGCCCAGGCTGGCGCCAGTGGACTGGCCAGCGCAGCGGCAAGCAGGTGGCGGCGGTTGATGCCGTGGTCGAGGCGGTGGATCTGGGTCATGTGCGGTCTCCTGGGCTTTAGGTTTGGGCCTTGTCGGCCTCGCTGGTAAACGAGTCGGCGAAGAACTCTTCGATCGGCAGGCCGGCCAAGGTGGTGTAGTCGGCGCGGGCCGAATCGACCACGATGGGCGCGCCGCAGGCGTAGACCTGATGGCCCGACAGATTGGGCAGGTCCTGCAGCACCGCCTGGTGCACGAAGCCGGTGCGGCCTTGCCACTGGTCTTGGGGCAGGGCATCGGAGACCACCGGCACATAGCGCAGATTGGGCATCTCGCTGCACTTTGCCTCGATCCAGTCGCTCAGGTACAGGTCGGCGGGTCGACGTCCGCCCCAGTAGAGCACGGCCGGCCGCGCAATGCCCTTGAACTGCATGTGCTCGATGAGCGCCTTGATGGGTGCAAAGCCCGTGCCCGAGGCCAGCAGGACCATGGGCTTGTTGCTGGTCTCGCGCAAGTAAAAGCTGCCAAAGGGCCCTTCGATGCGAACGATGTCTTTTTCTTTCAGGGTGGAAAACACCTGATCGGTGAACTTGCCGCCGGGCATGTGGCGCAGATGCAGCTCGACCCCGGGGCTTTGGGTGTGCGGCGCATTGGCCATGGAGTAGCTGCGTCTGGCGCCATCGCGCAAGATGAATTCCACATACTGGCCGGCGTGGTAGCGAAACACCTCATTGGCCGGCAGTTGCAGCGTCATGCGCATCACATCGTCGGTGAGCCGGTTCAGGCTGCTGATGCGCGCGGGCATCTTGCGCACGGGCAGCGCGCCCTCTTCGGTGACCTGGCGCGACTCGATCACCAGATCGCTTTGCGGCACCGCGCAGCAAGCGAGCATCAATCCGGCCTCTTCCTCTTGCGCCGACAGGGCCTTGGACTGGTGCGGGCCGTGGACCACACTGCCTTGGAGCTTCTTGCATTTGCACGAGCCACAGGCGCCGTCTTTGCAGCCATACGGCAAGCCGATCGATTGGCGGATGGCCGCTGCCAAAACCGCCTCGCCAGGCTCTGCGCTGAATGTGCGGCCGCTGGGTTCGACCTTCACGCTGAAACTCATATTGGTATCCTTGTGCTGTTTTTGTCATGCTCGGGTCGACACCAAAAGCCAACCCACCCCGGATTTTGCCCTTGATCAGTGCCTCTTTCGTCAATTTGCATGCGGCCCGGCCCGGGGCGCTGCCTTCGCGTTTTCGCCGTCAGCGCGTGCTCATTGTCGGCTGTGGCGATGTTGGCCTGCGGGTGGCGCGCGAGCTGCCGGCGCGTGTGCGCGTGCTGGCCCTGACCTCATCGCCCGAGCGCGTGGGCGCGCTGCGAGAGCAGGGCATCACGCCGCTTGTCGGCAATTTGGACAGGCCCGGTGAGCTGCAGCGCCTGGCGGCGCTGGGCACGCGGGTGCTGCACCTGGCCCCGCCGCCGCAGGACCCGCAAGGCCATTTGCGGCGCGATCCGCGCACCCGCGCCTTGCTGCAAGCCTTGGCCTTGCGCGCCGGCCCGCAGGCGCTGGTGTACGGCTCGACCAGCGGCGTGTATGGCGACTGCGGCGGCGCCTGGGTGCAAGAGACGCGCGCGGTGGCGGCGCACACCGCCCGTGCGCAGCGCAGGGTCGATGCCGAGCAGCAGGTGCGTTTTTATGGTCGCCATGCGGGCGTTACCGCGCATATCTTGCGCATTCCGGGCATTTACGCACCCGACCGCGAGGGCGGTAACCCCCGCGGCCGCTTGCTCAAGGGCATGCCGGTGCTGCGCAGCCAGGACGATGTCTACACCAACCATGTGCACGCCGATGACTTGGCCAGAGCCTGCATCGCAGCCTTGTGGCGCGGGCGCGCCCAGCGCATCACCCATGCCTGCGACGACACCGATCTCAAAATGGGCGACTACTTCGATTGGGCCGCCGACTTCTACGGCCTGCCCCGGCCGCCTCGCATCGACCGCGCGAGCGCAGCCTCGCAATTGCCGCCGATGATGCTGAGTTTCATGAGCGAGTCGCGCCGGCTGGACAACCAGCGCTTAAAGCGCGAACTGCGCTTGCGCTTGCGCTATCCCAGCATTGCCGAAGGCTTGCGCGGCCCTTGACGCACGCGCTCAGATCCCCGTGGCCTTGCGCAAATTGGCCATGCGGTTTTGCGGCTGGACCACCACGGTGTTGACATCGGCGCCTTGCAGCACCGTCAGGCTCACTGGCTCTTGCGGACTGGCTCGGTCCCACAGCTTTTTGTAGAAAGCCTCCAGCGAGCTGACCTTGTTGCCATCGACGGCCAGCACCACATCGCCCCCCTTGAGGCCGGCCTGTTGAGCTGGACTGTCGTCGCTGACGCGCAGCACCTGCACCCGCCCGCTCGCGTCCGATGAGGTCAGTCCCAGCCAGGGCCGCATGCTCAGCCGGCTGGTGCCCGATT
>CANHBU010000078.1 GCA_947458345.1 Comamonadaceae bacterium | reverse complement strand
GTAGGTCAGCACGCGGTCGTCCGACGGATCGGACATGGCATCGAGCACTTGTGCGGCGGCGGCGTACTGCTGCGCGTAAGCCAACTCCCGCACCGCTTGATAGCGCTCCTGGTCGGTCAGCGAGCTCGATTTGGCAGGAACGCACTTGCCCGCCTTCTGATCGTGGATCTGGCCGGTCGGGCAGCGAACCGTCGGGGTTGGCGGCGGTGGCGTGGTGACGTCATCGCCAGCGGCCGATGCGAAGGGGGCGGTCAAGACGGTCAGGCTCAATGCACTGACTAGTCTTGCGAGGAAAACAGTGCGACGTGCCATGAAATACGCTCCTTAAGGGGAAAAAGAATACCACCGTATTCAAAAAGGGTGTCTGCGTCAAGGCGCGGATTTCGCAAAGGCCGTCGAGGGTCAGCCGACCGTGGTGTCACGGCCGAAGGAGGATCTGCGAGGCCATCATCGTGCAAAACTGGCCGAAGCACTGGCCTTTTCGGGCGCTCGATTCAATAATGCGCTGTCGCGCTTGCAAGGAGTCGCAATTTGAGCCTCGCCCAAAACGTTCTGGTCTTGATGTCGGATGAGCACAATCCGAAGTTTCTGGGCTGTGCCGGTCATCCCTTTATCGAGACGCCCCACCTTGACCGCTTGGCAGCGCGGGGCACGCGCTTTACCTCGGCCTACACCTGCAGTCCAATTTGTGTGCCGGCGCGTGCGGCGTTTGCCACCGGGCGCTACGTGCACGAAGTGGGGTTCTGGGACAACGCAGACGCTTATGACGGCTCAATTGCGAGCTGGCACCATGTGCTGCGGCAAGCCGGTCACCGCGTGACATCGATCGGCAAGCTGCATTTTCGAGGCCACCCCGGAGACGACCATGGCTGGAGCGAGGAAATCTTGCCCATGCACATCATCGACGGCGTGGGCGATGTCAAGGGTCTGGTGCGCCACGACATTCCGGTGCGCAAGGGCGGCGACAAGATGGCCAAGCTGGCGGGCCCGGGTGAATCGACTTACACGCAATACGACGCCCAGATCACCCAGGCCACTTGTCAGTGGCTCGAGCAAAGGGCCGCGCAGAAAGACGCCAAGCCCTGGGCCTTGTTCGTCTCCATGGTGGCGCCCCATTTCCCGCTCACAGCGCCCGAGCGCTGGTTCAAGCATTACGCCGCGATGGATCTGCCTTGGCCCAAGCTGTACGCCAAAGACGAGCGGCCGCATCACCCGTTTACCGATGAGTATGCGCGGGTGGTCGACTACGACAGCCATTTCCATTCGAAGGCCGATGTTCAGAGGGCGCTGGCTGGCTACTGCGGCTTGGTGAGTTTTATGGACGAGCAGATGGGTCGGGTGCTCGATGCTCTCGAGCGCCTGGGCTTGGCTCGCGACACCCTGGTCATCTACACCAGCGACCATGGCGACAACCTGGGTGCGCGCGGCCTGTGGGGCAAATCGACGCTTTACGAAGAATCGGCGGGGGTGCCGCTCATTGTGGCCGGTGCGCCAATCGCCGCGGGCGGCGTGATGCGCGAGCCGGTCAGCCATGTCGATATTGCGGCGACGATCGTCAAGGCCGTCGGTGCGCCCGACTTGCCGCAGGCCAGTGGGCACTGCCTGATCGACCAGATCGGCGGGGGCGTGCCCAGCAGGCCGGTCTTGAGCGAATACCACGCCATCGGATCGACGGGCGGAGCCACCATGCTGCGCGTGGGCCGCTGGAAGTACTGCCACTACACCGATCACCCGCCGCAGCTTTTTGATCTTGAGCTCGATCCGCAAGAGCTTGACGATCTGGCCGCCGATCCACGCCATGCCGAGCGTTTGCGTCAGTGCCACAGCCTCTTGCTGCAGCACCTCGATCCGCACGAGGTTGACCGGCGGGCGAAGGCGCGACAAGCGCAGCTGCTCTCAAGTTACGGCGGGCGCGAGGCCGCTCTGGCTCGCGGTGACCTGGGCTTCACGCCGGCTCCAGGCACAGCGGCTGCCTACAACTGAAAAACCAATCCAGGAGTGCACCATGCTCAAGCGTGAATTTTTGAAGTCAGCAGCTTGTGTTTCGGTTTTGGGGAGCGCCTCGGGTGCATGGGCTCAGGCCTGGCCCAGCAAGCCGATCAAGCTGATCGTGCCCTTCATTCCGGGCAGTGCGCCCGACGTGATTGCCAGAGGCCTGGCCGAGCGCCTGACCGGCGCCTTGGGCCAGTCGGTGGTCATTGAAAACAGGGGCGGTGCTGGCGGCAATATCGGACTTGAGGCCATTGCCAGGGCAGCGCCCGACGGCTACACACTCGGGCTGGGTACGAGCAGCTTGTCCATCAATCCAGCGCTTTATCGCAAGGTCGCCTTCGACCCCTTGGCCGACTTCACCCCGATCCACCTGACCTATGCCATGCCGCACTGCTTGATCGTGCAGGCCGACTCACCCTACCGTTCGGTGTCCGATCTGGTGCGGGCGCTCAAGGCCAATCCGGGTAAATTCAACTACGCGTCGGGCGGCAACGGTAGCGGCGCGCATCTTTGCGCTGAGCTGTTCAAGGCCACTGCAGGCGTCGATGTGGTGCATGTGCCTTACCGCGGCGCGCCAGAAATCATCACGGCCGTGATCGGCGGCTCGGCGCTGATGGGCTTTCCGACCCTGTCGACCGCCGTGCCCCCGGTCAGGAGCGGCAAGATTCGCGCGCTCGGTGTCACGGGCCCCAAGGGCAATCCGGCCCTACCGGGCGTGCCTTCGGTGGCCGACACCCTGCCGGGTTTCGAGGTGGTGTCGTGGTTCGGCCTTCTGGCGCCCGCCAAGTTCCCGGCGGACATGGCCCGCCGCATCGACCAAGAGGTGCAAAAGGCGCTCGGTGACAGCAGTTTTCGCGAGAAGGTGCAGTCCGATGGCACAGAGATCATCGGCATGGGCTCAGCCGACTTCCCGGCATATCTGCGCCAGGACCTGCAGAAGTGGCGACGCGTCGTCGAGATCAGCGGCGCCAAGGTCGACTGAGGAAGGCCTGCCTCAGGTCCGTTCTAAGTCAGGGCCGGGGCTTGGGAGCGGGTCAGGGCGGGCTGCCGCCTTGCGCAGGCACGGCGGCTCTGCACGGTCAGTCGGCCTTGATCTGGTTGTCGCGAACGATCTTGCTCCACAGATCGATTTCCTGGCGGATCTTTTTGCCGTAGGCCTCAGCGCTGCTGGCCACCACATCAAAGCCCATGTCGGTGAGCTTGGCTTGCAGCGCCGGTGAACGCAGGGCCTTGACCAAGGTGTCGTTGAGCTTGTTCAGCACAGCCGGTGGCAGGCCGGCGGGGCCGACCACACCATAAAACGGCGCGGCATTGGGCAGGTTCAAGCCCTGCTCCTGCAGCGTCGGCACATCGGGCAGCATGGCAGAGCGCGTGCTGCGCACGATGGCCAGGCCTCGTACCTTGCCCGCTTTGACCTGCGTGCCCGTGGGCACAATTGCATCGATGAGCACCGGCACCTGCCCGCCGAGTACATCGCGCAAGGCTGGCGCGACACCGTTGTAGCCGATGTGCTGGCGGCTCAATTTGTATTGCGACGCCACCATTTCAAACCACAGATGGCCGTAGCTGCCGGGCCCGCCGCTGGTGTAGGCCAGCGGGTTGGCTTGGGTTGGCGCTGCATCGATCAGTTCGCGCAGGTTCTTTGCCGCCACGGCCGGATGTGCGACCACCAAGAGCGGCTGGGTCACCACCTCGGCCACTGCCGTCAAGTCTTTGACGGGGTCGTACGGCAGCTTGCGGCCCAGGGCGGTGTTGAACGCAATGGGCACCCCCACACCGGCCAAGGTGTAGCCATCGGGTTTGGATTTGGCCACGGCATCGATGCCGATCGCTTGGCCTGCCCCCGGACGGTTCTCGACCACCACAGGCTGCCCGAGTTGTTCGGCCCAATACGGCGCGAGCGTGCGAAAGGCGGTATCGACTCCGCCGCCAGCGGCCACGGGAACGATCAGCCGGATCGGGCGATCGGGGAAGACGTCTGCGCTTTGTGCCTGGCTCGAAAGCGGCGCAAGCAGGGCAATGAGGCAAGCGGTCAAGCGTTTCATGGGTCGGCTCCAAGTCACTTGTATACTAGCATACCATGAGCTCCTCGTCGCACTCCATCAGCTTGGGCGTGACCGTCATGCCCGAGTGGTTCCAGTGTGAGGGGATCGAGCCGGTGCTCGACCGGCTGCAGGCCGCCGGCGCCAGCGCTTTGGTCACCAGCCCTTATCTGATGCGCACTGTCGCCGCTGGCGAGGGCGCGCGCGAGCCGCCTCCAGACGGCGAGGCCGGCGCTGTGCGTCCGCTCGATCGCGAGCTTTGGGGTCGGCGCGAAACCTGGGTCAGCACGGCGCCGGCGCTCGTGCACCAAGCTTCGCTGTATGAGGGCCTGCGCTACCAGCCCAGCCCCGCGGGCGATCTCACCCAAGCCCATCCCGAATTCCTCGACCGGGTGATTCAAGCGGCCCGTGCGCGCGGCATGCAGATTTATCTGCAAGTCATGGCCGCCAGTCCGCCCGGATACCGGGTGCAGTTTTCAGGCGCCGTTGAGCAGGACCAGTGCCGCGGCCCGGACGGCCAACTCCACCCCGACCGGGTCGACCGCAATGCCAGTTTGGCCAGTCCTCATGTGCACGCCTACGGGGCCGCGCTGCTGGCCGAGCTGGCCCAGCGCTACCCTGGGGTCAGCGGCTTTCGGATCGACTGGCCCGAGTACCCGCCCTACGACTTGCGCAGCGCGCTGTTTGACTTCAGCGAGCATGGGCAGCGCGCTATCGCACAGCAAGGCGCCGACCCCCAGCAGCTGGCCACCGAGTTGAGCCAGGCGCTGGCGTCCTGGCGCCGCATTGCGGCGCAATCGGCGGGCGATGGCGCGGCAATGCTGCGTCAGCGTCTGTCCGATGCCGGCTGGGACGACTGGCTCGGCCCGGACGGGCCTGCGCGCGCCTTGTGGGCCAGCAAGCGCGCCAGCGTGTCCCACATGCTGGCCGCTTATCGCCGCGCACTCGATGCAGTGCCAGGTCCGCGCCGCTTGCTCGAGCCGCAGGTGTTTCCGCAACCCATGAGCACCTGGTCGGGCTTTGCCTGGGACGCGCTCGGCGCTTCATGCGATGCGGTGGGCGTCAAGCTCTACACCATGCACTGGCCGATGATCGCCCGCTATTGGGCGCGAGATTTGGTCGGCTCCAGTGAGGGACCGGCTGCCGACGTGGCGACCCAGATGCTGTTTGAGTGGATGGGTCTGGGGCCGGGCCAGGACGCGGCCGCCTTGCGCTATCCGCCCCCCGACACCGATCACCCGGTGGGCGAGCAAGCCCAGCTCGAAAAATTGCGCCTGGCGCGCGCGCAGGCGGGCTCGACACCCGTGATCGCATTTGCTCACAGCTACGGGCCCGAAGGCGACTTCATTCGCCGCTTGGCGCTGGCCGCACAGGGCGTTCAAGCCGGCTCGGGCCGGCTCTGGATCAACCGCTATGGCTACTTGAGTGCCAGCAAGCTTGCGGCCTTGGGGCGCTTCATGCGGGGTGGGGCTCTCCCATGAGGGCTGCGCAAGACACCTCGCTGGCCGAGCAAGTCCATGTCAGGTTGCGTGCCGATATCGTGCATGCGCGCTTGCGCCCGGGTGCGCTGCTCTCAGAAAACCAGCAGGCCTTGCGCCTGGGCGTGAGCCGAACGCCGGTGCGCGAATCGATACGCCGTTTGGTGCAAGAAGGCTGGGTTCATGTGCTGCCGCAGCGGGGCACGCGCGTGTCTCTGCTGAGCCTGGCCCGCATAGGTGAGGCGCTGTTTGTGCGCGAAGCCGTCGAGACCCATGGGCTGCGGCGCCTGCTCGCGGCGGCGCCGGATGCGCAGGGCTGGAAGCAATTGGACGCCTGCATCGCCTTGCAGAGCCAGGCGCTCAAGGCTCAGCAGCTTGAGGCGACCCTAGCCGCCGATGCCCAGTTTCATCGCACCTTGCTCGATTTGTGCGGCATGGGAGCGGTCTGGCCCGTGGTCGCACAGGCGCGCGACATGCACCAGCGCGTGCGTGCCATCGCACTGCCCGAGTTGCAAAGCGGCCGGCAGGCCTTGAGCGACCACCGGGCCATCGTGCGGGCGCTGCGCAAGGGTGATGCGCAGGCGGCTGTGGCGGCGCTGGCGCTTCACTTGCACCACAACGAAGTGCTGGTGCAAAAGATCGCCCAATTGCACCCCGAGTATTTTGAAGGACCTGCCGATGTTGACCGCATCATTTGAAGTGCTGAACGATCGCTTTGCCCGCTACGCGCTGGGCAATGTCCACCTGGAGCGGCTCTACACGGGCTGCCGCTGGTCTGAAGGGCCGGTGTATGTGCCGGCCGGTCGCTACCTGCTGTGGTCCGATATCCCCAACGATCGCGTTATGCGCTGGAACGAATCGGACGGTTCGGTGTCGGTGTTTCAGTCCCCGGCCATGAACGCCAATGGGCACACCCTCGATCGGCAGGGGCGGGTGATCTCGTGCGAGCACCGTGGGCGCTGCGTCTCGCGCATCGAGCACGACGGCAGTCGCACCGTGCTGGTCTCGCATTTCCAGGGGCGGCGCTTGAATTCACCCAACGATGTGGTGGTCAAGTCTGACCACAGCATCTGGTTCACCGATCCGACCTACGGCATCGACTCAAACTACGAGGGCGATGCGGGCGCCTGCGAAATTGGCGCTTCACAGGTTTACCGCATCGATCCGCAAAGCGGGCAGGTCAGCGTTGTGATCGATCACATGGAAAAGCCCAACGGCCTGGCTTTTTCGCCCGACGAAAAATTCTTGTACGTGGTCGACACCGGGGTGTCGCATCGCCCCGATGGCCCGCGTGATGTGCGCCGCTACGCGCTGTCGGCCGACGGCTGCACGGTGCAGGGCACCGGTCAGTTGCTGGCCAGCGCCAGTGTCGGGCTGTTCGATGGCCTGAGGGTCGATGTCGAGGGCAACCTTTGGCTTGGCGCGGGCGACGGTGTGCACTGCCTTGACCCCGAGGGCCATTTGATCGGCAAGATCCGTGTGCCGGAGGTGGTGGCCAATGTCTGCTTTGGCGGGCCCAAGCGCAACCGGCTCTTCATCTGTGGCACGCAATCGCTCTACGCGATTTACGTGCGCACAAGCGGCGCGAGCTGGCCGTCGGCATGAAGGCGCACTAAGCCGATGCAGCCGCGCCGAGGCGCACGCACTGACCGCGCCCCGACCGCACCCTGGCCGTGCGCATGCGTCCATGCGCTTAGCCGGTCATGCCCTCATCGGCTCACGCCGTCTCATCGACCACCGTGTTGCGCAGCACCCCAATGCCGCTGACTTCGACCTCGAGCACGTCGCCGGCTTTCATGAACACCTGTGGCTCGCGTCGGTGGCCCACGCCGCCGGGGGTGCCGGTGGAGATCACGTCGCCGGGCTCGAGCGCGCAGATGCCCGAAACATAGGCGATCAGCTCGGCCAGATCCCAGGCCATGAGGTCAAAGCCGCTGTGCTGCATCAACTGGCCATTGAGGCGCGTGCTCAAGACCATTTTTTTGGGGTCGCCCAACTCGTCGGGCGTGACCAGCCAGGGGCCAAAGGAGCTGCTCGCGTCAAAGTTCTTGCCCGCTGTCACGCTGTGCTTCTGGTAGTCGCGCACCGAGCCGTCCATGACGATGCTGTAGCCGCCGATGTGGGCCAAGGCCTGCGCGGGCGGGATGTGGCGCCCGCCTTTGCCCATGACGATGGCGACCTCGCCTTCGAAGTCGAAGCGATCGGACAGACGCGGCCTGACAATGGGCTGCCCGTGGCCGACCAGCGACTGTGGATGCTTGCTGAACATATTGGGATGGGCCAGGTCTTCCTTGCCCGCCTCGAGCTGATG
>CANHBU010000077.1 GCA_947458345.1 Comamonadaceae bacterium | reverse complement strand
TCGCGACGCGATCGCCGAGAGCGAGGGCGGACTCTATGGTGAGCGCATCGACATGTCGTTTCGCTGGAGCATGAGTTGGTTCATCTTCTCCGAGGTGATGTTCTTTGGCGCTTTTTTCTCGGCGCTGTGGTGGGCCCGGGCCCACGCCCTGCCCGCGCTGGGCAGCCTGGACAACGCGCTTTTGTGGCCTGACTTTCGGGCCATCTGGCCCACGGCCGAGGTCGGCGCGACCGCATCGCCGGGGGGCATCGTCGAGCCGTTCACCACGGTGGGCCCGTTTTGGCTGCCGACCATCAACACCGCCTTGTTGCTCACTTCGGGCGTGACTTTGACCATCGCTCACCACGCGCTTCGCGAGGGCCAGCGTGCCAAGACCATTTTCTACATGTGGCTCACGGTCGCTTTGGGCGTGATCTTCCTGGGCGTGCAGGGCTATGAGTACTACCACCTCTATACCGATCTGAACCTCAAGCTCAATTCGGGCATCTATGGCTCGACCTTCTTCATGCTCACCGGCTTTCACGGTTTTCATGTGTTCGTCGGCATGTTGATGCTGTTGTTCATCACGCTGCGCCTGCAAAAGGGCCATTTCACCGCTGATCGCCATTTCGGTTTTGAAGGCGCAGCCTGGTACTGGCACTTTGTGGACGTGGTTTGGCTGGGCCTTTACATCCTCGTGTACTGGATGTGACCGGGCCGCGGCGCCTGACCGGCCTCCTCAAGCCGGTGGGCGCCTGCAGACCGACTGCTTGGCTCAAAGGCCGCTGCCTCAGCGGCCTTTTTCATGGGCCTGGCGCTTACCCTGAGACTGGCAGACCGGTGGGGCGGATGTAGCCCAGCTTCCAGGCCAGCAGGACGCACAGGAACAGCAGGATAGAAAATCCGACCCGAAAAGCCAGTGCGCGTGCCATGTGACTGGTCTTGGGCTTGCCGCGACCGTCCTTGAGCATGAAGTACAGAGCGCTGGCCAGTGCGCCCAAAATGGCCAAGAAAGCCAAGCCAACCAGATAGGACATCGGGGAATTATCGACGCATGAGCCACAGTCCGCATTCGACTCCCGCGCCCGCTCAAGCGGCAGGCCTGCGCTCGGTGCGCTGGTGGCTCTTGACTCTGGGCACCTGGGCCATGATCGTCCTGACGTTTTCGCTCGGGCGCTGGCAACTCAACCGGGCCGCCTACAAGAGCGATCTGGCCGCCAGCATCGAGGCCCGCGGGCTCGAGCCTGCGCTCGATGGCGCGGCCTTGCTCGCGCGCCCGGATCTATCGGACCAGCTACACCGCTCGGTGACGGTGCGTGGGCAATGGCTGGCCGAAGGTACGGTCTATCTGGACAATCGGCCGATGGCCGGCCGGGTCGGGTTTTGGGTGCTCGCGCCCTTGCAGCTCGAAGGCAGTACGCAGGCGGTGCTGGTGCAACGCGGCTGGATTGCGCGCGACTTCTTGGACCGCCAGCGTCTGGCCGCCGTGCAAACGCCTGCGGGCACGGTGCAGGTCTCGGGTCGTTTGGCCCTTTGGCCGGGCAAGCTTTACGCCTTCGAGACCGAAGAGCGCGGCCTGATCCGGCAAAATCTAGATATCGGCGCATTTCGCCAGGAAACCGGCCTGCCTCTGATCGACGCTCTGGTGGTGCAGACGGGGGATGGCAGCGAAGGGCTGCAGCGAAACTGGGATGCGCCCAATCTGGGCATCGACAAGCACCACGGCTACGCTTTCCAGTGGTTCTCGCTTTGCGCCTTGCTGCTCGTGCTCTACCTGTGGTTTCAGTGGATCGCTCCGCGTCGCCGAAAACCTGCTTCCAACTCCTCATGAAACATCCCTCCACCGCCCAGGCCAGCCAGACGCCCGGTGAACAGCCCCTGGGGCTGACTGTGCACGAGCTGCCCTTGCCCGAGCGGGCCGGCAGTGTCGTGGCCGGGCGCTGGCGCATGCTGCTGATCTTGCTCGTCTGCGCCGCCCCCGTCATTGCCTCTTACTTCACCTATTACGTGATCCGACCCGAGGGGCGGCGCAATTTCGGTGAGCTGATCGAGCCGCAGCGGCCCTTGCCTGTGGCCCAGGGCCTGAATCTGCAGGGGCAGACCGTGCCCCTGAGCGGCCTGAAAAACCAGTGGCTGCTGGTCAGCGTAGCGCCTGCTGCCTGCGATGCGGTGTGCCAGAGCAACCTCTACCTGCAGCGCCAGTTGCGCGAGTCGCTGGGCCGCGAGAAAGATCGCTTTGATCGGGTCTGGCTGATCAGCGACGACGCGCCGGTACCCGATGCGCTGCAGCCGGCCTTGCAGGGCGCCACCGTCCTGCGCGTGCCGGCCCTGACCTTGTCGGGCTGGCTGGAGCCGGCAGCGGGATCGGCATTGTCCGATCACCTGTATGTGGTCGATCCAATGGGCCACTGGATGATGCGCCTGCCGCCCCGGCTGGGCGTCGAGAACGCGAGCCGGGCCAAGCGCGATCTCGAGCGCTTGCTGCGCGCCTCCAGAAGTTGGGACCAGCCCGGTCGCTGAGACACGCAATATGCCTGAGACGAGCGCTCTTTACGACTTTGGCCCCACCGGCCGGCTGATGCTCGTGGGCGTGGTGCTTGCCCTGGGTCCGCTGGCCTGGGTGTGGCTGCGCCAGCGCTCGGGCACACCGGCCCAGCGCCTGCGCGCGCTGACCTGGGTCACCCTGTTTCTGACCTTCGATCTGGTGATTTTTGGCGCTTTCACCCGGCTCAGCGATTCGGGTTTGGGCTGCCCCGACTGGCCCGGCTGCTACGGCAGTGCCAGCCCGATCGGCGCGCGCGAGGAGATCACGCAAGCGCAAACGGCCTTGCCCACCGGCCCGGTCACCCATGGCAAGGCCTGGATCGAGATGATCCACCGCTACCTGGCCAGCGCTGTGGGGGTGCTGATTTTGACCCTGGCCGCTGCCACCTTCTGGCTCTCGCGTCGGCGTGGGGCAGGGCAAGCTGATGCGCCGCTGCAAGTCTCGCCCGCCTGGCCCATCTTGACGCTGTTTTGGGTCTGCCTGCAAGGCGCTTTTGGTGCCTTGACCGTGACCATGAAGCTTTTCCCGGCCATCGTCACCTTGCATTTGCTCGGCGGCATGGCGCTGCTGGCCTTGCTGCAAGTGCAGGCCAGCGCTTACGCGCAGGCCGATGCGACCCGGCCACTGCCTGCTGCGCTGAAATTGAGCGGATCGGCGCGCCTGCTGCTGTGGTTGGGTTTTGCCCTGTTGTGGCTGCAAATCGCGCTCGGTGGCTGGGTCAGCACCAATTACGCGGTACTGGCCTGCACCGAGTTTCCGGCCTGCCAGGGCTCGTGGTGGCCGACGATGGACTTCAGGCAGGGCTTTACGCTCTGGCGTGAACTGGGCGCCTCCGGCGACGGCGGCGGCCACATCAGTTTTGCGGCGCTCACTGCGATCCACTATGTGCACCGGCTGGCCGCTTATGCGGTGATACTGGTCTTGTTGGCGCTGGCTGTGCAATTGCGGCGTGAGCCGGGCACGCGGCAGGCCGGCCACTGGATCTTGGCCCTGATCGTTTGGCAGTTTGCCAGCGGGCTGAGCAATGTGGTGCTGGGCTGGCCGCTGCTGGCGGCGCTGGCCCACACGGCAGGGGCTGCGGCCCTGGTCATCGTATTGACCGCTACCATCTGCAACACGCGCAGCGCAGCCGCGGCGCGCGGCAACGCCATCGTTCCTGTCAAGCAAGTGCCCGCATGAGTTCCCTTCAAGCCCCGGCTGACGCGCCCACCTTGTCGCGCTGGTCCCAGTTTTATGCGCTGACCAAGCCGCGTGTGGTGCAGCTCATCGTCTTTTGCGCGCTCATTGGTATGGTGCTGGCCGTCCCCGGCGTGCCGCGCTGGAGCGATGTGGCGCTGGCCGCGATCGCCTGCGTGGGCATCTGGCTGGTCGCCGGTGCTGCCGCCGCATTCAATTGCATCGTCGAGCAGCACATCGATGCGCGAATGCGCCGCACCGCCTGGCGTCCGACCGCCAAAGGCCAGTTGAGCAACACACAGACGCTGATTTTTTCGGGTGTCTTGTGCGCCATGGGCTCGGTGATTCTCTACGTCTGGGTCAACCCCCTGACCATGTGGTTGACCTTCGCCACCTTTGTCGGCTACGCCGTCATCTACACCGTTGTGCTTAAGCCGCTGACGCCGCAGAACATCGTCATTGGCGGGGCCTCCGGCGCCATGCCACCGGTGCTGGGCTGGGCCGCGATCACCGGTCAGGTTGGGGCCGAGGCGCTGATCTTGTTTTTGATTATTTTCCTGTGGACGCCCCCCCATTTCTGGGCCCTGGCGCTGTACCGGGTCGAGGACTACCGCAAGTCGGGTCTGCCCATGCTGCCGGTGACCCACGGCAATGAATTCACCCGCCTGCAAATCCTGCTCTACACCATCGTGCTGTTTGCGGCCTGTTTGATGCCCTTTGTTTTCCAGATGAGCGGCTGGTTTTATCTGCTGGTGGCCACCGTGCTGAGCGTCATGTTCTGTGCCTATGGCTGGGCCTTGTGGCGCGAGTATTCGGATGCGCTGGCACGCAAAACCTTCCGCTTTTCGCTGATCCACCTGTCGGTGCTGTTTGTCGCCTTTCTGATCGATCACTACATCCGATGACTGCGCTCTTGACCCGTCGCAAGGCTGCGCTGGTCGCAGTGTCCCTCGTGCTCGGCGCCTGCTCGCCCGACAAGCCGCCGTTTCGCGGCATCGATATCACCGGCGCCGATTACGCGCGCGACTTCAAGCTGGCCGACCACAACGGGCAGCTTCGCAGCATGGCCGATTTTCGGGGGCGGGTGGTGGTGATCTTCTTTGGTTTTGCCCAGTGCCCGGACGTCTGCCCCACGGCCATGGCCGAGCTGGCCGAAGTCAAGCGTCTGCTGGGCGCCGACGCCGACAAGTTGCAGGGGCTGTTCATCACGCTCGACCCCGAGCGTGACACGCCCGAGGTCCTCAAGGCCTATATGGGCAACTTCGACCCGACCTTTCTGGCCCTTCGGCCTACGCCGCAAGAGTTGCCCGATCTGGCCAAGCATTTCAAGATCTTCTACAAGAAGAACGAAGGCAAAACGGCGGGGAGCTACACCTTGGATCACACCGCTGCGAGCTACGTGTTTGATCGGCAGGGCCGGGTGCGGCTCTACACCCGCCACGGCATGGGCCCTGTCGCATTGGCCGAGGACCTCAAGATCTTGCTCAAGGGCACCTGAGCCCCTGGCGGCTCAAGGCTGGATCTTTTGCTCGCGAATGATCTGGCCAAGATCCTGGGTGTCGGCCGCGATGCGGCTTTTGAGCTCTTCCGGTCCTGATCCGATCGGCTGCCAGCCTTGCTGCAGCAGCTTGGCGCGCACATCGGCAGAACGCACGATCTCGGCCACCACGGCGCTCAGGCGCTGCACTTGCGCAGCCGGTTGCGTGGCCGGTGCCGCCACTGCATTCCAGATTTCAAGCCGGTAGTTTTTTACGCCCGCTTCAGCCAAGCTCGGTACGTCGGGCACCAGGGTGCTGCGCCCGGCGCTGGTGCTGCCGAGCACACGCAGCTTGCCGCTGCGCGCTTGGGCGGCGGCCAGGGCCGGTGGCAGCAAGGCGGCCTGAATCTGCGCGCCCAAAATGGCCGTGATCACCTGCGGGTTGCCGGGGTAGGGCACATGCACCGGCGCGATGCCGGTGCGCGCCTTGAGCAACTCCATGCCCAGGTGGGCCACTGTGCCGACGCCGGGAGAGCCGTAGCTGGCGGTCGAGCCGGTTTGGCGCATCTGGGCCAACCACTGCGCGGCATCCGCACCGGGTGCGTCGGCGGGCACGGCCAGTACCAGCGGCGCGGTGCCGATCAGGCTCACAGCAGCGAGGTCTTTTTGCGGGTCGTAGGGCAGTTTGGGGTTGAGCAAGCCGGCAACCGTCATGTTGCCGTTGATCATCAGGCCCAGGGTGTGGCCATCGGTGGCCTTGGCCACATAGTCCGCTGCGATGTTGCCGCCGGCGCCCACTTTGTTGTCGACGATGACGCTTTGACCCAGAGCCTTGGACAGCGGCTCGGCCAGCAGGCGGGCGGTCAGATCGGGGCTCGAGCCCGCCGGGAAACCCACCACCAGACGCACCGTCTTGTTGGGCCAGTCGGCCGTTTGAGCTGACACGCCCAAACTGGTCAGGGCCAGGATGGAGCTGAGGCAAAGTTGGCGCTTGGACAGGCAAAGGTTCGGCATCTTCATCTCCTTGGAAGGGGCTGCTTTGAGGACGTGTTTGAGCTTCGGCGCCGTATTGTCATCCACGCGTTCGCTGGCGCATCTTGCAGCGGCTCATGAAAAACCCGGCCTGGGCCGGGTTGGGGCACGCTGCGCGCTTTTTAAGCGTAAGCGGCAAGCGCTTTGCGCATTTTCTTCATCGCCGCCACTTCGATCTGGCGGATGCGCTCGGCGCTGACTTGGTATTGGGCGGCCAATTCGTGCAGCGTCATGCCTCCGGAGCCGTCGTCGTTGACCTTGAGCCAGCGCTCCTGCACGATGCGCCGCGCGCGTGGGTCGAGTTCCTCGAGCGCGGCCGCTATGCCATCGCTGGCCAGCACGTCTCTCTGGTGCGACTCGATCAGGGCCGACGGCTCCTGGCTCACGTCGGCCAAGTAGGCGATCGGCCCGTAGGCTTCCTGGCCATCGTCGCCCGGCGAGGGGTCGAGCAGCACGTCGCCGCCGGCCATGCGCTGCTCCATCTCGATGACCTCTTCGCGCTTGACATTGAGCGTGCGCGCCATCGAGTCGATCTGCTCTTGACTGAGCGTATCGCGGTGGGTGGCGACCTCCACATCGTCCTTGAAGCCCTGCTTCATCGAGCGCAGATTAAAAAACAGTTTGCGCTGCGCCTTGGTCGTGGCCGTCTTGACCATGCGCCAGTTGCGCAGAATGTATTCGTGGATTTCGGCTTTGATCCAGTGCAGCGCATAGCTGACCAGGCGCACGCCCTGATCGGGGTCAAAGCGCTTGACAGCCTTCATCAGGCCGATATTGCCTTCCTGGATCAGGTCGCCGTGCGGCAGGCCGTAGCCGAGGTATTTGCGTGACACCGACACCACCAAGCGCAGGTGCGAGAGCACCATGCGACTGGCCGACTCCAAGTCGTTTTGCTCGCGCAGTCGCCGCGCGCACTCCTGCTCCTCTTCCAGACTGAGCATGGGCAGGCGGTTGACCGCGCTGATATAAGCGTCGAGATTGCCCAGCGGCGGCAGCAAGCTGGCGCTGGCCCACGGGTTGGCGATGGTCAGGGCACCCGGATTGGCAGACAGGCTGGTCATGAGTGGCTCCTTGTGAGGAAGGCCTTAGTTTAGCACTCTCGATGCTCGAGTGCTAACAACCCTATGAATCTGTTTGTTAGGCTCTTCCTCGTATTTAGAGTTCTTTATGACTAATAAAAAGATGAAAACCCCCGTTACGCCGAGGAGCGGCCTTTACCCGCGAGGCGCTTGCGCCCGGGCGGGACGCGGCAATCGCACTGACAGAAACAAGACCTGTGCAGACCTAGCGCTGCTGGGGCGGTAGTTCACGCGCCTGCACGTCCTCAACGGAGCCAGGGCCGTGCCGACTCAGCAGCCCTGGCTCATCGGCCAGAGGCCCTTCTCGCCGGGGCCCGCTGCTGCGCTGCATGACGGTTTGGCTCATCGCCTTGAAGTTGCGCATATTGTCAAAGTGCGCACTAACTTTAAAGCGTGCCTTGCCGCCGAAGACAAGGCGCAGCAGCAAAGCGACCAAGAACACAAGGAAAAGTGTGGCCACGATGGCCAGCGCCAGCGGCGCGCCAGCGCTGCAAGGCCTGCAAGGCGGGGCCCAAACTCGCCGCCTCATCAAGGACGGGCATGACGATGCTGAGCCAGGGTGGGGTGGACATGGTGCGCCCATTGTCCATGCGGCACGCCCTACTGGCACCAGGG
>CANHBU010000076.1 GCA_947458345.1 Comamonadaceae bacterium | reverse complement strand
ATTTCGTTGCTGGGCACCACCTCCTTGGCGCTGGTGGTCCACCCCAGCGTGCCGGCCAACACAGTGATCGATCTGATCAATCTGGCGCAAAAGGAGCCGGGCAAGCTCAACTACGCCTCCAGCGGCAATGGCAGCCCGCAGCACATGTCGGCCGAAATGTTCAAGGCCATGACCCGCACTCAGATCACCCATGTTCCCTATCGGGGTGCGGCGCCGGCCGTCAATGACCTGCTGGCCGGTCAGGTGCAGGTGACGGTGGGCGTGGTCAACCAGCTCATCCCGCACATTCGCTCCGGCCGGGTGCGTGCGCTGGGCGTGACCAGCCGCAAGCGCATCGCGCAACTGCCCGAGGTGCCGACGCTCGATGAATCGGGGGTGCGCGGCTACGAAAGCGAGATCTGGCTCGGCCTGGCCGCCCCGGCAGCCACCCCACCGGCCCTGATTGATCAACTCAATCAGGCAGTGCGCAAGGCTTTGTCCAGCCCAGAGGTGGGCACGCGCCTGCAAGGGCAGGGCATTGATGTGCTGCTGAGCACCCCCGCGCAGATGCGCCAGCGTGCGCTCGATGACCTCAAGCGTTGGGGTGACATCATCCGCAGCGCTGGCATTCGGCTGGATTGAGTCCATGAACCCGTCTGCCCCTGAAGGCGCCGGCGCGCGCCGTGATGTGCCTGTGCCCTCGCAGCCCAACCCCACCGTGTGGGGCAGCGATGTGGTGGCCGACCTGATGCGCGCGCTGGACATTCCCTACGTCTTGCTCAATCGGGGCGCGAGCTTTCGGGGCTTGCACGACAGCTTGGTCAATCACCTGGGCAACCAGAGTCCGCAAATGCTCATCGTGCTGCATGAGGAGCACGCGGTGGCCATTGCGCATGGTTACACCAAGGTCACCGGCCAGATGCTGGCGGCGGTGCTGCACAGCAATGTGGGCCTGATGCACGGCACCATGGCTATTTTTGACGCTTGGGCCGACCGGGTGCCGGTGCTGGTGCTTGGCGCCACTGGGCCGGTCGATGCGGCCAAGCGCCGGCCCTGGATCGACTGGTTGCATACGGCCCAAGATCAAGGTGCCTTGGTGCGCCATTACGTCAAGTGGGACGCCCAGCCTGCATCGCCGGCTGCCGCGCAGGAGGCAATCTTGCGCGCCTGGCGCACGGCCGATACCGCGCCCAAGGGGCCGGTGTATGTGTGTCTGGATGCGAGCCTGCAAGAGATGCAACTGCCCGCCGCCTTGCCTGTGCCTGATGTGCAGCGCTACCGGCCGCCGCGTCCGCCCTTGCCGGCCACCGAAGATGTGCAGCGCGCCGCCCAATGGCTGGCGCAGGCTCAGCAGCCCGTCATCCTGGCTGGCCGTGTGTCGCGCTCGCAGGAAGGCTGGCAGGCGCGGGTGGCGCTGGCCGAAAAGCTCGGTGCGCGCGTCATCACCGATCTGAAGGTCGGGGCGGCCTTCCCGACCCGCCATCCCTTGCACACCGGGCCGGCCGGCTTTTTCCTCACGCCGCCCGTGGCCCAGGCCCTGCGCCAGGCCGATGTAGTGCTCTCGCTCGATTGGCTGGATCTGGCCGGCACGCTCAAGCAGGCTTGGGTCGATCAGCCGGCGGCGGCGCGGGTGATCTCGGTATCGATGGACCACCAACTGCACAACGGCTGGAGCATGGACCACCAGGGCCTGCCGCCGGCCGATGTGTTCATGGCCTGTGAGCCGGAAGCGGCGGTCGACGCCTTGCTGGCCGCGCTGGCCGATCGGCAGGGGCCCGCCCTGGCGCCTCAGGCGCCTGAGCCCGTGCCTCAGCCCGAGCCTGGCGATGAACTGGCCGTGGCCACGGTGGCCGCCGTGATGCGTTCTCAACTGCAGGCCGCCGAGGTCTGCCTGCTGCGCCTGCCGCTGAGTTGGGGTGGCGAGATGTGGGACTTTGAGGGGCCGATGGATTTCCTGGGCTATGACGGTGGCGCGGGCATCGGTTCCGGGCCCGGCATGGTCGTCGGCGGGGCGCTGGCGCTCAAGGGCAGCGCGCGCCTGCCCATGGCGGTGATCGGCGATGGCGACTACCTCATGGGCGTGACGGCTTTCTGGACCGCCGCCCACGCGCGATTGCCCCTGTTGGTCATCGTGGTGAATAACCGCTCTTTCTTTAATGATGAGCTGCACCAAGAGCGGGTGGCCCGCGAGCGCGGACGGCCGGTAGAAAACCGCTGGATCGGTCAGCGCATCGATGACCCGGCCCCCGACCTGGCCGCCATGGCGCGGGCTCAGGGCCTGGTCGGCCTGGGGCCGGTACGCACCGCCGGTGAGTTGGCCGCGGCGCTGAGCGAGGCGATCACGCGGGTGCGCGCTGGCGAGGCGGTGGTGATCGACGCCCATGTGCGTCCCGGCTATGTGCCGGCCATGAGCCAGGGGATGACTCGCTCGCAGCGCTAAGACGCGCGGCTTGGCGCCAGCGCTGAAGGGGCTCGCAGATCGACTGGCAGACCGACCGGCAGGGCGGCCATCTCCGACTGAAACCCGGGGACGCTGGGTGGGCTATAGAATCCGCCCCTTTCCCGCTGAGGATTTGGTTCGTCCTTTTGGGAAGTGGCAGAAACTATAAGGAAGAGCTGTTCGCCGCTCGCAAGCCCCCCTTTACGGGCCCTGGAGCACTCAGTTCCTGATCCATGAGCACTGATTACATTCTTGAGACGCGCGACCTGACCCGTGAGTTCAAGGGTTTTGTCGCGGTCGATCGTGTCAACATCCAGGTCAGGCGTGGCTCGATTCACGCGCTGATCGGGCCCAATGGCGCGGGCAAGACGACGGTGTTTAACTTGCTCACCAAGTTTCTGGCCGTCACCTCGGGTCAGATTTTCTACAAGGGCCAGGACATCACCCAGGCGCGTGCCGCCGAGGTGGCGCGTGCCGGCATGGTGCGCTCGTTCCAGATCTCGGCCGTGTTTCCGCACCTGAGCGTGCTTGAGAACGTGCGCATCGGTCTGCAGCGCAAACTGGGCACCAGCTTTCATTTCTGGAAGCCCGAATCGAGTCTGTATGCCCTCAACGATCAGGCCATGGCCTTGCTCGAGCAGGTGGATCTGGCCGATTTCGCCCAAACGCAGACCGTTGAGTTGCCCTATGGCCGCAAACGGGCGCTCGAAATTGCCACCACGCTGGCGCTCGATCCGGAACTCATGCTGCTTGACGAGCCCACCCAAGGCATGGGCCATGAAGACGTGGGCCGTGTGGTCGAATTGATCCGCCGGGTTGCGGCGCAGCGCACGGTGCTGATGGTCGAGCACAACATGAACGTGGTGGCCAATCTGTCGGACACCATCACCGTGCTGGCCCGCGGCAGCGTGCTGGCAGAAGGTCCGTACGCGCAGGTGTCCAAAGACCCGCGCGTGCTCGAGGCCTACGTGGGCACCGTCGAGGAGGCTGCATCGTGAGCGCGCCGCTGCTCAAGGTCTCGGGCGTCGATGCCTGGTATGGCGAGTCGCACATCCTGCATGGCATCGACTTTGAGGTGCACGAGGGTGAACTGGTCACCCTGCTCGGACGCAACGGCGCGGGTCGCACCACGACGCTCAAAGCCATCTTGGGCCTGACCGGCAAGCGCACCGGCTCGATTGAAATTGCCGGCGTGCAGACCATCGGCATGCCCACCAATGCGATTGCCCGTCTGGGGCTGGGCTACTGCCCCGAAGAGCGCGGGATTTTTTCGTCGCTGAGCTGCGAAGAAAACCTGATGCTGCTGCCCAAGGTGGGCGAGGGCGGGATGTCGATCGATGAGATCTACACCATGTTCCCCAACCTCAAGGAGCGGCGCAACAGCCAGGGCACGCGCCTGTCGGGTGGTGAACAGCAGATGCTGGCCATGGCGCGCATTTTGCGGTCGGGCGCGCGCATCTTGCTGCTCGACGAGATCACCGAGGGCCTGGCGCCGGTTATCGTGCAGACCCTGGGCCGGGTGATCCGTACCCTCAAGGACAAGGGCCTGACCATCATTTTGGTCGAGCAGAACTTCCGCTTTGCCGCGCCCCTGGCCGACCGCCATTACGTCATTGAACACGGCCACATCGTGGCCACCGTTGCCAAGAACGAACTCGCCAGCAAGACCGAGATGCTGAACGAGTACCTGGGCGTCTGATGCCCGACCACCAAGAGGAGACCTCCATGAAAAGCAAGTTGTTGTCCATCGCCATCGCCGCCGCATTGGCGGTGGGCGTCCCGATCACCCAGGCCCAGCAGGGCAAGCTCTCGGGCGATACGGTCAAGATCGGTGTGCTCACCGATATGTCGGGCCTTTACGCCGACTACGGCGGCCCGGGCGCCGTGGCGGCCGCTCGTCTGGCGGTACAAGATTTCGGCGGCCGGATTTTCGGCCGCAACATCGAGGTGGTCAGTGCCGACCACCAAAACAAGCCCGACGTGGCCAAGAACATCACCCAGCAGTGGTTTGACCGCGATGGCGTGGACATGACGGTTGAAAACCTCAACTCCGCCGTGGCCCTGACCGTGCAGGCCCTGGGCCGGGAAAAAAACAAGATCACCATCGTCACCGGCGCTGCGACCTCGCGCCTGACCAATGAAGACTGCGCACCGGCCACCGGTATCCATTACCTGATGGACACCATCGCTCTGAGCAACGTGGTGGGCAAGGCCATCGTCAAGGACGGCGGCGACAGCTGGTTCTTCCTGACGGCCGACTACGCCTTCGGTCACTCGCTGGAAAAAGACACCGGTGAGGTGGTGCGCGCCGCTGGCGGCCGGGTGGCCGGTGCGGTTCGCCACCCGCTGGCAACCGGCGACTTTTCCTCCTTCTTGCTGCAGGCCCAGTCCTCGCGTGCCAAGGTGGTGGGTCTGGCCAATGCTGGCGGCGACACCGTCAACAGCATCAAGGCTGCTGCTGAGTTTGGCCTGACGAAGAACCAAAACTTGGCCGCGCTGCTGATGCTGGTGACCGATGTGCACGCCCTGGGCCTGAACACCGCGCAAGGTCTGTACCTGACCGAAGGCTGGTACTGGGACCTCAATGCTGAAACGCGTGCCTGGGCTGACAAGTACAGCAAGGTCATGAACGGCCGCAAGCCCAACTCCAACCATGCCTCGGTCTACTCGGCCACCATGCACTACCTCAAGGCCATCCAGGCCGCCGGTACCGACGACACCGCAGCGGTCATGGCCAAGATGCGCGAGATGCCCATCAACGATATGTTTGCCAAAGGCGGCGTGCTGCGCCCGGACGGCCGAATGGTGCACGAGATGTACCTGTTCCAGGTCAAGAAGCCTTCGGAGTCCAAGGGCGCCTGGGATTACTTCAACCTCAAGGGCACGATCAAGGGATCGGACGCCTTCTTGCCCCTGGCGCAAAGCCGTTGCGCCGCTGTAAAGAAGTGACCCTTGCTGCCTGATTGAGGCAGTTTTGTGTCGACCGGACGGACCGTGCGCGGTCCGTCCTTCTTGATTGCAACACCATGACTGAAATATTTGGCATACCGACCGCGGCCTTGCTCGGCCAGCTGCTGCTGGGCTTGGTCAACGGTTCGTTCTATGCGATCTTGTCGCTTGGGCTGGCCGTGATCTTTGGCATGCTCAATATCGTCAATTTCGCGCACGGTGCGCTCTATATGACCGGCGCTTTTTTCTCGTGGATGTTGCTCAACTACGCCGGTTTGAATTACTGGTATGCCCTGATTTTGGCTCCCCTGGGCGTGGGCCTGATCGGGGTGCTCATTGAAAAGACCATGTTGCGCTGGCTGCACCAGCTCGATCACCTCTACGGTCTGCTGCTGACCTTTGGTCTGGCTCTCTTGCTCGAGGGGGTGTTTCGCGAGTTTTACGGCTCCTCTGGCATGCCCTATGAGCTGCCTGCGGTGTTCAGGGGCGCCTATGACGTGGGCTTCATGATGCTGCCCAAGTACCGCGCCTGGGTGGTGGTGGTCTCGATCGTGCTGTGTCTGTTCACCTGGTATGTGATTGAAAAGACCAAGCTGGGCGCCTACCTCAGGGCCGGCACCGAGAACCCGAACTTGGTCAAAGCCTTCGGCATCAATGTGCCGCTGATGGTCACCCTGACCTATGCCTTTGGCGTGGCGCTGGCCGGTTTGGCCGGCGTGATGGCCGCGCCCATCTACCAAGTTAGCCCATTGATGGGATCGAACATCATCATCGTCGTGTTTGCGGTGGTGGTGATCGGCGGCATGGGCTCCATTTTGGGCTCCATCCTCACGGGCATTGCCCTGGGTCTGATCGAGGGCCTGACCAAGGTGTTTTACGCCGAGATTTCCAGCACCGTGGTCTTCATCATCATGGCCATCGTGCTCATGGTGCGGCCGGCCGGTCTGTTCGGGCGGGAGAAATGATGAACTCAACCCGCGCGCTTTACCTGGCCTTGCTGGCGCTGCTGCTGGTGGCGCCTTTCGTGGGCTACCCCATCTTCTTGATGAAGGTGCTGTGCTTTGCCCTGTTTGCCTGCGCCTTCAATCTGCTGATCGGCTTTACCGGCCTGCTCTCATTTGGCCATGCGATGTTCTTCGGCTTTGCCGCCTACGTCTCGGCCCATGCGGCCAAGGTCTGGGGCTTGAGCCCGGAGTTGGCCATCTTGTGCGGCACGGCGTCGGCCGCCGGCATTGGGCTGGTCACTGGCTGGCTAGCGGTGCGGCGGCAGGGCATTTACTTTGCCATGGTGACCCTGGCGCTGGCCCAGATGGTTTACTTCATCTGCGTGCAGGCGCCCTTCACCTACGCCGAAGACGGCATCCAGAGCGTGCCCAGGGGCCGCTTGTTCGGCCTGATTGATCTGGGCAACGACACCCGCATGTACTACGTGGTCGCGGCCATCTTCCTGGTGGGTTTTGCGCTGATCTACCGCATCATCCACTCGCCTTTTGGCCAGGTGCTCAAGTCCATTCGTGAAAACGAAGCCCGGGCCCTGTCCCTGGGCTACAACGTCGACCGCTACAAGTTGCTGGCCTTTGTACTGTCGGGCACGCTCGCAGGTCTGGCCGGCGCGACCAAAGCGATTGCTTTTGGCCTGGCCACGCTCACCGACGTGGGCTGGCAGATGTCCGGCGAAGTGGTGCTCATGACTTTGCTTGGCGGCATGGGGACGTTGCTCGGCCCGGTGCTCGGTGCCGCGATCATCGTGACCATGCAGAACTACCTGGCCAATCTGGGCTCCATGGTCTCCATTCTCATGGGCCTGACCTTCGTGGTCTGCGTTTTGCTGTTTCGCCGCGGTATCGTGGGCGAAATTGCGCACCGCTTGGGCAAGAAGGCCTGATAGCGGCGCCTCGCATGACCGGCGCCCCCCTGCGCGGGCTCTGCGCTGTGAGGGACGGCCCTGGTTTTGCTGACCCGCGCGGGTCGCAGGCTCAGGCGCTTGCGCTCTGACTTTTTTCTTGCAGCAGTCGCAGCAAAAGCTCCACATCCACTGGCTTGACCAGATAGTGGTCGAAGCCGGCGGCCAAGGCAGCGGCTTGCTCCTGCGGCTGCGCGTAGCCGCTCAAGGCCAGGATGCGCGCGTCTCGGGTGGGCGGGTCTTGCCGCAGTTGGCGCGCCAGTTCGCGCCCGTCCATGCCGGGCAGGCCGATGTCCAGGATGAAAACCTGGGGCGGCCGCTGCCGCGCCATTCGCAGCGCCTCCTCGGCGTCGTGGGCCACCTCGCAGCGGTGACCGCAGGCCTGCAGAAACATCATCAGGGTTCGCGCGGCATCGACGTTGTCGTCGACCACCAAAATCGTCAAACTTTGCTCGCTTGGGCTGGGCGCGCTTTGCACCGGCCCTGGCTCGCTGGCGTCGGTCGCTTGGGGCAGCACCTGAAGATCCCGCGGCAGCCGCACGGTAAAGACGCTGCCGCAGCCGGGGCCGGCGCTGGCCGCGCGCACCTGTCCGCCGTGCAGGTCGACGAGTTTTTTGACCAGCGCCAGCCCGATGCCCAGTCCGCCTTGCTGCCGAT
>CANHBU010000075.1 GCA_947458345.1 Comamonadaceae bacterium | reverse complement strand
TAGGCACTCCGAACACCGAGCAGCCGGGCCATCCGCTCGGGCGGCACCAGCCGGCGCAGCAAGGCCGGCGCCGGCAGTGCGACCCACAAAAAGCCCATGCCCTCAAGCGCCCGCAGCACCATCAGTGCGCCGGCGCCGTGCACCCGGCTGCCCAGCGCGCTGGCCAGAGCCAGCATCACCATGCCCGCGATCATGGCCCGCTTGAGGCCCAAGCGATCGGACAAAGAGCCGACCACAATGGCCGTCAGCATGCCGGCCATTTGCACCATGGACAGCAGAAAACCAGACTGCACCAGCGTCAGGCCCAGATCGGCTTGCAAGGCTGGCAGCGCGGGGGGCAGCTTGCCTACGTGCAAAGCGGCCACCACCGCGGCCGCAATGACCAGCCAGGCCTTGGCCAGACTGTGCACAGGAGCCGTCACAGCAAACGCCGTCCCGTCAGCCGTTCATGCTCGCGCGCAGCAAATCGATCCGTCATGCCAGCGATGTAATCGGCCACCGCCCTTGGCAAGTCGCTGCGGCTGGCGTGGTCGGCCGGCATGCTCGATGGGTCGCCCAGATAGGCCTGAAAAAGCTCGCGCACCATTTGCTGTGCCTGAACGGTCGTTTGCATGACCTTTTCGTGTCGGTACAGATGGGTGAAGAGAAAACGCTTGAGCCCACTCGAGTGCCGATGCATCTCATCGCTAAAACGCACCAGGGGCGGACATTGGCGCACCGCATCGGCGCTGTCAGGTCCAAAGCGGTCCAAATTGGCCCGGGTGGCATCGATGACGTCGTAGATCTGCTGGCTGAGCATGCGCCGAATCGCCTCGTGCATGAGACGGCGCAGGCGATGGGGCTGCGCCAGATCTGGATGCTCGGCCAAGGCTTGGCTGCAGTGGCGCTCAAAGAGCTCCAGCTCACGCAACTGCTCGAAGGCCATCAAGCCCGAGCGCAATCCATCGTCAATATCATGGGCGTTGTAGGCAATCGCGTCGGCCAGATTGCAAAGCTGGGCCTCCAGGCTCGGTTGGCTGCGCTGCAAAAAGCGCCACCCCACTCCACCGGGCTCGATGCGCTCAAGGTGTTCGGCATTTCGCCTGGAGCAATGCTTGAGGATGCCCTCGCGCGTCTCGAAGCTTAGGTTCAGTCCGTCGTAGTTCGGATAACGCTGCTCGAGATCGTCGACCACACGCAGGCTCTGCAGGTTGTGCTCAAAGCCTCCATGCTCGGCCATGCACGCATTCAAAGCGTCCTGCCCAGCATGGCCAAACGGGGTATGCCCCAAATCGTGCGCCAGCGCAATGGCCTCGACCAGATCCTCGTTGAGGCCCAAGGGCCTGGCGATCGAGCGCGCGATCTGCGCAACCTCCAGGGAATGGGTCAGCCGCGTGCGAAACAGATCGCCTTCATGGTTGACGAAGACCTGGGTCTTGTAGACCAGGCGCCGAAAGGCACTAGAGTGGACGATGCGATCGCGATCGCGCTGAAACGGTGAGCGCGTCGGTGCGGGCAGCTCCGGATACCGCCGCCCACGGCTGTGCTCCGGCTTGCTGGCGTAAGCGGGAACCGCCATCAAGGTGCCAACCCGGCGGCCGACTCAGCGGCAGCAGGCATCGATGACCTCGCGAACCAACGCATCGGGCGCGCCGCGGACCGCCGCACGCCCGGGACCGTCGATCAGCACAAACTTGATTTCACCGGCTTCGGCTTTCTTATCAAGTCGCATCAAGGACAGATACCGGCCCGCGTTGTCGGCCGCATCGAGCACCGGGCCGGTGACCGGCAATCGGGCTGCCTCGATCAGACGCCGCAAGCGCTCGACGAACAGGGCGTCCACCAGACCGAGCTTGTGCGACAGCAGCGCAGCCATCACCATGCCGCAGCCCACCGCTTGGCCGTGCAACCAGGCACCGTATCCCATTCCCGCCTCGATGGCGTGCCCGAAGGTGTGACCAAAATTGAGGATGGCCCGCAAGCCTGCCTCGCGCTCATCGACCCCCACCACACGGGCTTTGATTTCGCAACTGCGTTTGACCGCATGCGCCAGCGCCGCCGGCTGACGCGCGAGCAGGTCGGGCAAGTGCGCCTCGATCCAATCGAGAAAGTCCATGTCGGCGATCGGCCCGTACTTGATGACCTCGGCCAGGCCCGCACTGAGCTCTTGCTCTGGCAAGCTGGCCAAAACGCCGAGATCGCAAATCACGCGAACCGGCTGATAGAACGCCCCCACCATGTTCTTGCCCAAGGGGTGATTGATCGCGGTCTTGCCACCGACCGAGGAGTCGACTTGGGCCAGCAAGGTGGTGGGAATCTGGACGAAAGGCACGCCGCGCATAAAAGTCGCCGCGGCAAAGCCGGTCATGTCGCCGATGACGCCGCCGCCGAGCGCGTACAGCACGGTCTTGCGGTCGCAACCGTGCTCGAGCAGGGTGTCAAACACCGCCTGCAGATGCTGCCAGTCCTTGTGCTGCTCCCCATCGGGCAAGACCAGCAGCAGCACGCGATCGTGGTGGTGCTGCAAGGCCGCCTGCAAGGCGCTGGCATACAAGGGCGCCACGGTGGTGTTGGTCACGATGAGCGCGCTGTGCGCCCGCGGCAGACCCTGGTAAGTTTGCGAGTGCCCCAGCAAGCCCGAGCCGATGACGATGCCGTAACTGCGCTCGGCCAGATCGATCTGAACCTGCTGTGCGGCGCAAAAGTGATCAGACATGGGATTTAGACCGGATTGCCGAGCGCCTGCTGAGGCAGCGACACCGGCTGCTCCAGCCCAGCACCTGCGGCCAGTTCAAGTTGCATGATGATCATGTTGACCAAGCTGGCCACCGAAGGCCGTCCCGTCTCGATCACGTAGTGTGCGCTGTCGCGGTAGAGCTGGTCACGCGCCTTGTACAGCTCGCGCAGCCGCCCCAAGGGATCGGCCACCTGAAGCAAGGGCCGGTTCTGGTCGTGGCGCAGGCGCTTGAACACCTCCTCGGGCGACGAGTGCAGGTAAAACGTCACGGTGCGCTGCTTGAGGCACTGGCGGTTCGATTCGCGCAGCACCGAGCCACCGCCAGTCGACAGCACGCCCGATTCGGCTTGGGTCAGTTCATCCATCACCTGCTGCTCGACATCGCGAAAGGCCGGCTCACCTTCTCGCTCGAAGAACTCCCGAATCGAGCAGCCCAGGCGCTGCTCAATCACCTGATCGGAGTCGACAAAACGCAAGCCCAGCCGACGCGCGAGTTGGCGACCCACAGTCGACTTGCCCGAACCGGGCAGGCCAACACAGGCGATCAGGGGCGTGGGGACGGACAAGAGGACAACCTGAGAAGGTGAAAGCTTCCATGATAAACGCCCGCAAGCGCAGCGCAGCGGCCCGAGCGACGGCCACGCGACTCAAGGCGCAGCCGGCTGCGCCTCATCAGACAACAGTTGGGGGGTCAAAAACACCAGCAACTCGGTCTTGTTGACCGATCGGGTCTTGTTGCGAAACAAGACGCCCAATCCGGGCAGGCTGCGCAGCAGGGGCACGCCCGCTTCGTCCTCGCGCTCGCTGGTCTCGAAAATGCCGCCGATCATGAGGGTGCCGCCGTTGTCGACACGAACCTGGGTTTGCACCCGCTTGGTGTCGATGGCAAAACCAGCGGGCGTAGAACGCCCGACGCTGTCTTTGTTGATATCGACGTTGAGGATGATGCGACCGTCCGGGGCAATCTGGGGCGTGACCTCCAACTTGAGGTTGGCTTTGCGAAAGGTCAGCGAGGTGGCCCCGTTACCGGCTGCCTGCTGGTAGGGCAGCTCCGTGCCCTGCTCGATGATGGCCTTGACCTGATCGGCCGTCACGATGCGGGGGCTGGCCACCACCTTGCCCTTGCCATCGGCCTCCAGCGCCGATATCTCCAGGTTGATGACACGCGTGAGCGAAGCGTTGAACAAAGACAGGGCAAAAGCGCCCGCCTGCTGCCCGCCCTGGGGCAAGGCCGGCAAGTTGATCATGTCCCCGCCGGCGATACCAAAATCACGACCCATGACCGGCTCGCCGGTGGCCGGCAGGCGCGGTGCAAGATAGGCACCGCCGGCCTGCCCGCCCGACAGGCCCGACTGATTGGCATTGGGCGGGTTGCCGGCGAGGCGGCCGCCAAGACGGGCACCAATGGATCGGCCGAAGGAATCGCCGGCCTCAACAATGCGCGCTTCGATCAGCACCTGACGCACCGGGATGTCGAGCTGCTCGATCATGGCGCGAACCAGAGCAATGCGACTGGCCACATCAGTAACGAACAGCTGATTGGTGCGCACTTCAGCGATCACACTGCCACGCGCAGACAGCAAGCGGCTGGCCGCGGGGCCGGCCTGGAGCTGACGCGACAGCTCGTCGGCGCGCGCATATTTGAGCCGAAACGACTCGGTGAGCACCGGCTCGACCGTCTGCAGACTTTGCTGACCCTCCAGCTCCTGGCGCTGGCGGGCTGCCTGCTCGGCGCGGGTGCTCACCCAGATCACTGCACCGTCATGACGCATCGCCAGGCCGCGGCTTTGCACGATGATGTCAAGCACCTGATCCCAGGGCAGATCGCGCACCCGCAAGCTGGTGCTGCCCACCACGCCATCGGAGACGATGATGTTAAAGCCACTGAAATGGGCCAGCAACTGCAGCAAGCTGCGCACCTCGACCGACTGAAAGTTCAAGGACAGCGCCTGGCCCTGGTAAGTCTTGGCCGCCGACGCTGCGGGCGACTGCGTCTGAGCGTCAGCCTGCGCAGCGATCAGCCCCGCGAGCACGACCGGCCTCATGGGCTGACCCCGACGCGCCAGCGGCGCGGTAACTCGACCCACTGGCCGCTGGGATCGCGCCCGATTTCGCGCAAGTCAAGCCCCTCCTCGTCGACCGAGCGCACCAGACCCAAATCGGGACCAACATAGTCGCCCACCTGCAGGGTGTGGACGATCCCGCCGACGCGCACCAAGGCAAACCAGTTCAGGCCCTGGCGCAGCGTGCCGGTCAAGAAAAGATCGCGTAGCGCGTGCGCCTCCAGAGGCTGGCGCTCGCGCTTGAGTTCGGCTTGCCAATGCAAAGGCATCGGCGGCGGGCCAACAGGCTCGACGGGGGCCTGGGCGAGCGCAGCGGCGGGGGGCTCAGCGCTCGATTTGGGGGGCGGATCGGACGGCATGGCAACAGGGACCGATGGAGCAGATGGAGCAGATGGGACCGGCGGTGCAGGCACTAAAGCAAAAGGATCGTGCACGGGCTGCAGCAAACCGGGCCGCACAGACGCCCAAGATCCAGGCGCCCAAGATCGAACAGGCCAGGCCCCAATGGCCAGGGGCTCGAGCTGCAACAGCAGCCGGTGCTTGCCCGCGGCGCCCGCCAGCACTTCGAGCCCTTGGAGACCCCAGGCCGGGCCCGAGAGGCCCAGCGCCGTCAAATAGCTGCTGGCTGCCTCCACGCTGCCGATGAACTCGACGCTCAGCGCCTGGCGCGCCGAATCGGGCGGAGTCAGCGCGCCCGATGCAGGGCCCAGACGGGTCTTGAGCACCTGCACCCGCAGGCCATGCTGCAGAGCCAGGCGGTGCAGCATCAACCGATCGGCCCGACCCCCTGACGCGTCGCCAGATTTTTGCGGTCGGCTCGGCTGCGCCGCGGCGCTGTGCGCCCGGGCGCGCGCCACTTCAAGGCCACTGAGCGCGGCCGCGCGCATCCGGGCAAGCTCAGCCGCGCGCAGATCCTGGCCTCTCGATTGCTCTTGCAGGGCTGGGCCCTGCAGGGCCAGGGGCATGCCCACCCCGGCGGCCATCGCACAGGCCAGGGGCAGGGCAAGGGCAGGACCGGGCCGTGCCGAAATCACGGGCAAAGATCGCCGCCAGGCAGGCCGTCGCAGCGCAAGCTTCATGGCGGCGTGCCGCCGATGGCGGCGTTTTCGGTGCGCCCGAAGCGCGCCACGAAGCGCAGCAGATCGGGCTCCTCCCCCGGCGCCAATGCGCTGCGCCCAGGCGGCGCGATTTCGATCAATTCGGGCTCGCTCCAGATGCGCGATCGCTGGCGCACCGCCTCGAGCCAAGCCTGCATACGCTGCGGCGCAATCTGACCGACCAGCTGCAAGCCCTGCCCATCAAGGCGCAGCTCAAGCAGCCCAGAGCCAGGCACCGGTCCGAGCGGATGCGCCACCGCACGCAAGGTCTGCGCCGCCTGGCCCCACTGGGCCTGCTGCTGCTCGTGCAGCAAGCGCTGCGCCTGCTCGCTCTGACCGGCACGCAAAAGCTGCTCGAGCGCGACCCGCTCGGCCTGCAATCGCTCGAGTTCTGCCTGCTGGCGCGCGAGCTCGGGCGCGGCTTGCTCGAGCTGCGCGCGTCGGTCGGCAAGCGCAAGCCAGGCGATCGCCGCGCCGCAAAGGAAGGCCAGCGCCAAAGTCGCACGATGGCGGTGCCAGCCAAAGCGGCGCCGCACCGTCGCCGGCAGCAAGTCGAAAGCAGGAACCGTCGCGCCCATCATGACCCATGCGCCGGGCAAGCAAGCCCTAAAGCCGGCCAAAATGCATCGCTTAGGCGATCGAGCGGCCCGCCCGCGGCCCAGGCTGGGGACTGAGCCGGCAAAGGCCGCAGAAAAGGCCGCCCGGCGGCCTCACCGTGCGCGCGCAGATCTTGGGCCAGGGGACTGTCACCGATCAGGGCCAAGGAGCTCGCGGCGCTGACCGCCTGCAGGCAGTGCTCGAGCAGAGGCTGTGCATCGGCTTGCTCACGCCAAAGCCAGTGCCATTGCTCGTCTCGCCACTGCAGGGCCTGTACGCTGGCCGCACCCACCTGCAGCAAAATCGTCGACTCGGGCGCGTCGCGGTACCAGCGCGCCAAGGCCTGCCAACTGGCCTGATGCACCTCGTCGAGTCGAATCAGCTCACACTGAGCGGCCTCGGCCAGACCCAGCCAATCTTGCACCAGATCGAGCGAGGCGCACAGCAAACGCCAGCGCCGCGGGCGCCCGGGCAAGGCATGGGCGCTCCAAGTCAGCTCGGACAGGGGGCGCTGCAACAAATTTGTGGCCTGCCGCTCCAGCCAGGCCCGCCCGCGCAGCCGACTCCAGCCGCCCGGCTGCTCGAGCACCGCGCTCGCACAAGCCTCGGCCGGCAAGGCCATGGCCAGGCGACCTACGCCGGTCTCAGCCAGTTGCTGCTGCAGCGTATCGGCCAAAGGCAGGAAATCGGTGATACGCCCGCCCTGCAGCCACAGCGGCTCCAAAGGCCATTGCTGACACTGCTCAAGGCGCCAACTGCGACCGGCTCGCGCCACGACCACCAAGCGGGCATGGTCGTGCCCCATGTCAAGGCCGGCGACCGTTTGATCGGCGCCGGCCTGGGCAGCAGCGGTCGAAAGTCCAAGAGGCATAGGCCATCAGCTCCGAGCCCGTAAGGTCCGGCATCGGCCCAGCACTGGGGCCCCGGACGGCACTCAAGGCTATACAGAGGTCGCCTGGGTCTGTTTAAATCGCGTAAAACCTACGGCGTCGCGACGTTTGAGCGGCGTGCTCGAGCCAACAACGCCAAGCGCCACGAGCGCGATTTCTATAATCGCGCTCGGCGCAAGCTCTTGCGCCCGATCCCCCATGGCCCCACCCCAAGCACCTGCCGGCTCCAACACCCAAGACAGTAACCCCCTGGGACAGATGCTTTGGCGCCTGGCACTGTGGGCCGTGGGCCTGCTCAGTGCGGGCGCCGCCGCGCTGCTGATGGTCCTCGCCATTGCCCTGGCCATGGCCTACCCGAACTTGCCCGATATCTCGGATCTGGCCGAGTACCGCCCCAAGCTGCCGCTGCGCATCTACTCGATCGACAAGGTGCTCATCGGCGAGTTCGGCGAGGAGCGGCGCAGCTTCACCCCGATTGAAGACATTCCGCAGGTCATGAAGGATGCGGTGTTGGCCATCGAAGATGCGCGATTTTTCCAGCACGGTGGGGTCGACTACCTGGGCGTCAT
>CANHBU010000074.1 GCA_947458345.1 Comamonadaceae bacterium | reverse complement strand
TGCGCGACCTGTCACTGCTACGTGGACGAGGCTTGGCTGCAGAGCTTTGCGCCGGCCGCAGCGGTCGAGGCGGAGTTGGTGTCCTTTGCCTTCGACCCCCAGCCCAACAGCCGCCTGGCCTGTCAGTTGGTGCTCGGCGCGCAGCACGATGGCTTGGTCGTGCGCCTGCCCAGGCGTCAGATCTAGGAATCTGGGCGCCAGAAAGAGCGCCGGTTGCAATACCCGGCGATGCTCAGTTTTCGTCCATTTCGCTGTAACGCCTTCTGCCGCCCAGACTCCTAGGCCGCCACGGGCGCAAAGCGCGGCACCGCCACCGCCTGGGAGGGCGCGTCGTCCCAGACCACCTGCACCCGCAGGCCCACGGTGATGGCCTGCACCTCGATGTCGACCACATTGCTGATCAGGCGCATGCCGTCCGCGCCGTCTAGCGTGATGACTGCCGGCACATAGGGCAGGTAGGCGTCCATGTCGGGCAGGATGGCGCGGGTGACCACGGTGTAGGAATAGACCGTGCCCAGGCCGCTGAGCGCAGTCCAGGCGATGCGCTGCGACTGGCACTGCGGACAGAAGGGGGTGGGAGGCATGCGCGCATGGCCGCAATCGGCGCAGCGCGCAAGCAACAGGCGGTGCTCCTTTGTGGCCTGCCAGAAAGGCTGGGTCCATTGGTTGACGGCCAGCTTGAAGAGATCGGGCGGAGGGCGTCGGGCGATGGCCATGGGGCAAACCTCAGTGGGCGAGAATCAAGCCGCTGACCGGAAGCACCGAGGGCCCACCGGTGACCAGCGCCAGCTGGGCCCCAGGTACTTGGTTGACGGCCGTGCCGCGCAGCTGCTCGACCGCCTCGCGCACATGGGTCATGCCCCAGACATAGCCGCAGGAGAGCTGGCCGCCGTCGGTGTTGATCGGCAAGCTGCCGCCCTCGCGCCGGATCGCGCCGCTGCGCACGAAGGCGCCGCCTTCGCCCTTGGCGCAAAAGCCGTAGTCCTCCAACTGCATGATCACCTGGGAGGTGAAGTGGTCGTAGATCTGCGCCGTGTCGATGTCCTTGGGCTCCACGCCCGCAGCGGCGTACAGCCGGCGCGCGACCATCGCGTGCCCAGAGGAGGCGAAGGTCTCGTCGGGCATGTTCATCCAGTAGATGGAACGGCCCCAGTCACCGCTGCCGCCGTGGTGGCTGGCCAGCACCCGCACGGGTCGCTGGCGCAGATCGCGCGCGCGCTCGGCCGAGGTCACGATGACCGCTACCGCGCCATCGGTTTCCAGGCAGAAGTCATAAAGGCAGTGGGGGTCGGCAAGCATGGGCGCTTTGAAATAATCCTCGCGCGTCATGGGCTGGCGCAAGAGGGCGTTGGGGTTGCTCACCGCGTTGGCCCGGATGGCCATGGCCACCTCGGCGAAGTCCTCGCGGGTGGTGCCGTACAGATGCATATGGCGGCGGGCCAGCAGCGCAAACATGTGACCCGGGCCGACCAAGCCCGAAGCCGAGAAAAAGGCGTTTTCTGGCGTGGCTGGGTAGGCCGAGGTGATGGAGCCAAAACGCTGTGCGCCCTGCTGATTGGCGCCCACGCAGACCACCACCTCAGCCTGTCCGCTGACGATGGCGGCCGCCGCCAGGCCGATAGCGCCGGCCGAACCGCCGCCGGTGCCCGTGAGTGTGGCGCTGAACCGGATTTCGGGGATGCCCAGGGTTTCGGTCAGCAAGGCGGTGTCAAAGCCGCCTGCGAAATACGCAAAGCCGTCGATGTCGCGCACGCGCAGGCCGCTGTCCTGCACGGCCGCCAGCACAGCCTTGCCCACCAGCTCCTCCAGCGTTTGCGGCGCCGAAGCGCCGCGCTTGTAGTAGGGCGTAGCGCCCAGGCCGACGATGGCAGTGGCGTCGCGCATGGCTGGATGTCAGGCCTGCGGCAGACTGTTCTTGATGAGGTTGCGCGCGATCACCAGTTTCTGGATTTCCGAGGCGCCTTCGTAGATGCGCATGGGCCGCGCCTCCCGGTAGAGCTGCTCGATGATGTTGCCGCGGGTCACGCCCTGGCCGCCCAGCAGCTGCACCGCGCGGTCCACGATGCGGCCGGCTGCCTCGCTGCCGGCCAGCTTGGCCATGCAAGCCTCGTATGCGCCGCGTTCGCCGCGCACGTCGTGCGCCCAGGCAGCGCGGTAGACCAGCAGGGCTGCGCCTTCGAGGTCGGTGGCCATTTCGGCCAGGGCCATCTGTACGCCTTCCAGGCTGTGCATGGACTTGCCGAACAGGCGGCGTTTGTCGGTGTGCGCCAGCGTCTCATGCAAGGCGCGGCGAGCCAGGCCCACGCCGGCGCCGCCCACCGAGGGGCGGAAGATGTCGAAGGCGGCCATCGCGGCCTTGAAGCCTTGGCCGGCCTGGCCGATCAGCTGGCGCGCCGGCACTCGGCAGTCTCGGAAGGTGAGGGCGGCGGCCGGATGCGGCGCGATGAAGTCGATGGGCGCGCCGACTTCCAGTCCCGGCGTGTCCGCGTCCACCAGGAACATGCTCAGGCCCTTGGCGCCGGGCGCCTCGCCGGTGCGCACGGTGACCAGGTAATGGTCGGCCATGCCGGCGTTGGAGATCAAGGTCTTGGCGCCATTGATGATGTAATGGTCGCCATCGCGCACGGCCGCGGTGGTCATGGAGGCCACGTCCGAGCCGGTCTCGGGCTCGGTCAGCGCGAAGGCGGCGATGCGCTCGCCCTTGCGGCAGGGCTCGAGGTACTGCTCGCGCTGCTCGGGCGTGCCGAAGCGGCGGATGGCCATGGTGCCGATGCCCTGCATGGCGAACATCGCGTCGGCCAGGGCGTGCTGGTAGGTCAGGCCCTCTCGGATCAGGCAGACCGAGCGCACGTCAAAGGGCGCGTCGCCGCGGGGCACGGCATGGTCGATCAGGCCGGCCGCACCCAGGCTGCGCACCATGGCGCGGCATTCGCTGTTCATGTCCGGGTACGACAAATGGTGATTGTCGGCATTCCAGGCCTGCACGCGCCGGGCCAACTCCTCGTGAGAGGCGTCAAAAAATGGCCAGGGCCACAGGCCCCATTCAAGACTGGACATGGCAATCCTCAGGACGTGGACGGGCGGGGAGCGCCCTGGAACTTGGGGTCGTAGCGTGTGCCGGCGGCCCCACCGATGGGCAGCAAGGCCTCCAGGTCGGCGCGCTCTTGCGGCGTCAGAGTGACCGCTGCCGCTCCGACGTTTTCTTCGAGGTACTTGATGCGCTTGGTGCCGGGGATGGGAATGATGGCCTGTTCACGGCCCATGATCCAGGCCAGCGCGATCTGGCCAGGCGTGCAGTTCTTGGCGGCGCAGAGCCGGCGCAGCTGCTCGACGATGGCCAGATTCTTGTCGAAGTTGTCGCCCTGAAAGCGCGGTGAGGACAGCCGGAAGTCGTCGCTGCTCAATTGGTGGGCGCTGGCGATGGCTCCGGTGAGAAAGCCGCGCCCCAGGGGACTGTAGGCAATGAAGCGGATGCCCAGTTCCTGGCAGGTGGGCAGCACATCGATCTCGGGCTCGCGCGTCCACAGCGAGTATTCGGACTGGATGGCCGTCACCGGATGCTCCAGGTGGGCGCGGCGCAACAGGTCTGCCGACACCTCGGACAGGCCGTAGCCGCGGATCTTGCCGGCGCGCACCAGATCGGCCAGCGCGCCGGCCGTCTCCTCGATCGGCACGTTCGGATCGGCCCGGTGGACGTAGTACAGATCGATGCAGTCCACATCGAGCCGCGCCAGCGATTCTTCTAGGCACTGGCGCATGTAGGCCGGTGAGTTGTCGATGCCCCGGTCGTAGGTGCTGCCCGATGGGCCGTTGGGGTCGCGCACCACGCCGAATTTGCTTGACAGCATCACGGCGTCTCGCCGGCCCTTGAGAAAGCCCGACAGCAGCCGCTCGTTGTGGCCCCGCCCGTAGACATTGGAGGTGTCGAAATGCGTCACGCCCAGCTCGAAGGCGCGTTCGAGCGTGCGCAGCGATTGCGCATCGTCGGGCTCGCCATAGAACTCGGACATGCCCATGCAGCCCAGCCCGATCACGCTGCTTTGCAGTCCGTCGCAGCCCACGGAAACGGTGCGCAGCGCCATCAGTCCAGCCTTTCGATGAGCGTGGCCGTTCCCAGACCGCCTGCGCAGCAGATGGCTTGCAAGCCGTAGCGCACCTTTCGGCGCTCCATCTCGTGCAGCAGCGTGGTCATGATGCGGGCGCCGCTGCCACCCAGGGGATGGCCGAGCGCAATCGCTCCGCCGTTGACGTTCAGACGGTCGTGGCCCACGCCGAACTCGCGCATCCACACCATGGGCACGGGCGCGAAGGCTTCATTGACCTCGAACAGGTCGATGTCATCGAGCCGCAGGCCGGCGCGCTCGAGCACCTTGTGTGTGGCGGCAATCGGGCCGGTGAGCATGAGCACCGGGTCCGAGCCGACGGTGGCGCTGGCGACGATGCGGGCGCGCGCGCGCAGGCCGAGCTTGCGCGCATGGTCTTCGCGCGTGAGCAACACAGCGGCCGCGCCGTCGGAAATCTGCGAGGCGTTGCCCGCCGTCACCCGCCCGCCCTCCGGCCGGAAACTGGTCTTGAGCGTGCTCAGTTTTTCGCGACTGGTGTCGCGCCGGATGGTCTCGTCGCGGCTGACCGCGCCTTGCGCACCGGATTCGCGCTCGCTCCACTCGGTCAGCGACACCGGCACGATCTCGCGGTCGAAGTGGCCGGCGTCGGCCGCGCGGGCGGCGCGGCGGTGGCTCTCGATGGCGTAGTCGTCTAGCGCCGCCCGATCGAGCTGCCAGAGGTCGCACAGGCGTTCGGCCGCCTCGCCCTGCGAGGTCAGTGCAAAGCGCTCATTGAGTCGCCAGCCAAAGGGCTTGCCATGCACATCCCGGTTGCCGCCCATGGGCACCCTGGTCATGCTTTCGGCCCCGCCGGCGATCACCACGTCGGCTTGCCCGGCGGCGATCGAGCCGATGGCCACATGTACCGCCGCCTCGGAGGAGCCGCATTTGCGGTCCACCGTCATGCCGGGGATGGACTCAGGCCAGCCGGCGGACAGCAGAGCGGTGCGCGCGATGTTGCCGCATTGCTCGCCGACCTGCGAGACGCAGCCGAACACCACATCATCGACCTGCTGCGGCGCCAGTCCTGCGCGCTCGACAAGCGCGCCCAGCACGGCCGCCCCCAAGTGGTCGGCTCGCACGTCCTTGAGTCCGCCCTTGAAACGACCCACCGGCGTGCGCGCGGCTTCGACAATCACCACGTTCGTCATCAGAAAGGCCTCACTCCAGAGTTGGGGATGCGCGCTCCCTTGTCATCGTACTCGTAGACGCCGCGGCCGGTCTTGCGACCATGGCGGCCGGACTTGACGAGCTTGACAATCAGTGGGCAGGGCCTGAATTTCTCGCCCAGGGTCTGGTGCAGGTACTGCAGCACGGACAGGCGGGTGTCCCAGCCGGTCATGTCGCCCAGCTCCAGCGGTCCCATAGGATGGTTGAAGGCCATCCGCAGAGAGGTGTCGATGTCCTCGGCACTGGCCACGCCCTCGGCCAGCATGTACATGGCCTCGTTGCCCAGCAGCGCCGAGATGCGGCTGGTCGTAAAGCCAGGCGCTTCATTGACTTCGATCGAGGTCTTGCCGATGCCCTGGCTCCACTGCTGGGCTTTGTGGACGGTCGGCGCGCTGGTCTCCAGCCCGCGCACGATCTCCACCAGCTTCATCTTGTGCACCGGGTTGAAGAAGTGCATGCCGATGACCCGCGCCGGCAGGCGGGCGACCGAGGCGATTTCTGTGATGCTCAGCGCCGAGGTGTTGGTGGCGATCACCGTCTCCTCGCCAAAGAGGCTTTCGGCTTCGCGCACGATGGCCTGCTTGATGTCCATCTTCTCGGTGGCGGTCTCGATCACCAGCGCCGCCTGTCCAGGGGCGGCGTCTAGCGCGCTGGCGCTGTGCAGTCGCTCGAGCGCTGCCGAGGCATCGTCCTGGGTGCTCTTGCCCAGTCTTACGCCGTCGGCGAGGATCTTCTCGATGGTCTGGCGCGCCCGCGCCAGCGCCTGCGACGGGGTGTCGACCAGTGTGACGGGGTGCCCGCTGCTGGCAAATGCATGGGCGATGCCGGTGCCCATGAGGCCGGCACCGACGACAACGACACAATCCTTGGTTTCCATGCGGTGCTCTCCTTCAGCTGCCCGTGAAGCGGGGCGCTCGTTTTTCCTTGAATGCCAGCGCTGCTTCGGCCCGGTCCTCGGTGGACATCAGCAGAGAAAACAAGGTCTTCTCCAGCGTCAGGCCAGCCTGCAGCTCCATTTCCATGCCCGATTTGGCCGCCTCCTTGGCGTAGGCGGTGGCGGTTGGCGGTCGGGCGGCAATGCGACTGGCCAGGGCCTGTGCCTGCGTCAGCAGGCTGACCGGGTCGTCGCACAGGCGGCTCACCAGGCCCATGGCCAGGGCCTGTTCGGCATCCACGCGGTCGCCGCTGAGCATCATGTCCAGCGCGCGCCCGAGCCCGACCACGCGCGGCAGGCGCTGGGTGCCGCCGCCGCCGGGGATCAGCCCAAGTCCGGTCTCCGGTAGACCGAACACCGTGCCTCGCGCCGCCAGCCGGATGTCACAGGCCAGCGCCAGTTCCAGCCCGCCGCCCAGGCAGTAGCCGTGCAACGCGGCGATCACGGGCTTGGAGATCCGGGCCACTCGGTCGATCCAGGCGTTGTCCAGCAGGCGCCGGCGCTCCTGCACCGAGGTGCCGATGCGTCGCGCCTCCTTGATGTCAGCGCCCACGCAGAAGCCGCGCTCGCCTGCGCCATGCAGCACGATGACGGCGCATTGCGGGTCCTGGTCGAGTTGCTCCAGCAAATCGGGCAGCCCTCGGCGCACGGTTTCGTTGAAGGCGTTGCCGACTTCCGGTCGGTTGAGCGTGACCTGGGCGACTTTTTCGCTCAGCGTCATCAACACGGGTTCGCTGGGGTTGCTCATGGGCTCTTATGGGTTCGGTCTGCCGGCGTACGGTCCCAGGTGTGTGGTCCCACCCCCTGCTCGCGCAACTGCTTCTTGCGCACCTTCTCGGTCGGCGTGCGCGGCAGCTCGTTGATGGCCTCTAGGTAGCGGGGCACCATGAAGGCCGGCATGCGAGCTTCGCACCAGGCCCAGATCTCGGTCGGGTCCAGGGCCAGGCCTGCGTTCGCAACAAGGAAGGCCATGACTTCGTCTTCGCCGGCCTGCTGATCGGCGGCCACGCCGACCACGGCGCAGTCGGCCACCGCAGGGTGGCTGCGCAGCACCGACTCGACTTCGTAGGACGAGATGTTCTCGCCCCGTCGGCGCAGCGCGTCCTTGACCCGGTCCACAAAGTAATACCAGCCCTGGCTGTCGCGCCTGAGCGCGTCGCCGGTGTGGAACCACAGATCGCGGCGCGATTCGATGGTCTTGTCTGGCATGCCCAAGTATTCGGTGGAAATGATGCCCGGGTGCTTGTGGCGCACCAGCAACTCTCCGACCTGACCTTCGGGCACGGGCTCGCCCGTTTCCGGGTCGGCCAGCTTGATTTCAAACCATTGATCGACCAGCACGCCGCTGGCCCCCGGCGGCCGAGGTGCGCCTGGCGGGGTCATGAAGACGTTGGAGATTTCGGTCTGGCCGAAGCCGTCGACGAACTCGGACACGCCAAAGCGTTCGGTGAACGGGCCAGCCAGATCGGTCGACAGCGGCGCGGCGTAGATGCAACGCAGACGGTGGGTGCGATCGTCCGGCGAGGGCGGCTGGGCGGTAATGAAAGCCATGGTCGCGCCCAGCAGGTTGGTCACCGTCGCGCCACTGCGGCGGGCGCGGCCGGCCCAGTCGGAGGCGCTAAAGCGTGGGTAGAGCACGCAGTGCGCGCCGGCGATCAGGCAGGGGTAGACCGTGAGGAACTGGGCATTGCCATGGAACAGCGGGAAACCCGTCATGTAGACATCGTCTTGTTTCAGACGCATCAG
>CANHBU010000073.1 GCA_947458345.1 Comamonadaceae bacterium | reverse complement strand
GGACTCACCCAGAAGGTGAGGCCCAAAAAGGGCGAAAAGCTGATACATGACGAGCCCTTACCGAAGCCGCCGAGCGGTCAAAGCCGGATGAAGGTCAAGGTCGGCGACAAGGCCCAGCGCTGCTGCGTCCATCGCGCCACTGCACTTATCGCGCAGCCCCCGCACCACCTTCTGACTGGCTCCACAGACACAGCTGCGTCGCCACGCTTTCGATCACCGCGCCCCAAGGCTCGTCGGGCTTTTGTCTGAACAGGCGCAGGGCTGCGGGGTACCAGGGCGAATCTTCGCGTTCATGCAGCCAGCGCCAGTCGGTGCGGGCATGAGGCAGCAGCACCCAGCAAGCCACGCCCAAGGCGCCGGCGAGATGGGCCAGGCCGGTGTCGACGCAAATCACCAAGTCGAGTTGCGAGACGATGGCTGCGCTGTCGGCAAAGTCCTGGATCTGCGAGCCCAAATGGGTCAACGGCATGTCCGCCGGCGCTGCGCTTGCCTCGTCTTCGCCTTGTCCCTTTTGCAGACTGACGAAGGCCAGACCTTGGGCCCGCCACAGGGGCGCCAGGCTGCTCAGATGGGGCAGCGATCTCAGGGCATCGTTGCGGTGGCCGGCCGAGCCCTTCCAGACCAACCCGACGCGCCGCACCGCTTGGGGCAGTTGCTCTCGCCAGTGCTGCTGGCGCTGCGCATCGGCACGCAGGTAGGGCAGGCGGGCGGGAATATCCTGGACGCTGCCAGTGCCCAGGTGGAGCGGCAGGCTCATGAGCAGAACCCAGTAGTCGTGCGGCGCCAGTTCGTCCAGGCGCGAGACGGTACGCACGCTCAGGCGGGGGCTTTCAAATTGCTCGAACAGGGGCTGCAGCGCGGCCGGGCAGATCAGCGTGATGTGTTGCGGACCGCGGGCCAGCAGCAGCGGCAGGTAACGCACGAACTGGATCTGATCGCCCGCGCCTTGTTCGTGCACCACCAGCACACGCTTTGCCTGCAGCGGCTCACCCTGCCAGGGCGGGTAGTCGAGCTCGGGGGCTTGGGCGATGCGCGCCACGTCGGCTGGCCAGCGGGGCGACCAACGCGCTTCGTAGCGGCGCAAGCCTTCGGCGTAACGACCCTGGCCGAGCAGCAGAAAGGCCAGATTGACCTCGGTCGAGGCAGACCCAGAGGAGGTCACGGCCAGAGACCGGCGCAGCAGGGCCTCGGCATCGGCTGGACGCCCGATCTGCGCCATCAGGCTGGCCAGGTTGTCCAGCGCGGTGGTGTTGTCGGCTTCGAGCTCAAGCGCACGCCGGAAAGCCAACTCGGCCCGCTCGCTGCACCCCTGCGCCTGATGGCTGTTGCCCAGGTTGATCCAGGCGCTGGCCAAGTGAGGCGCCGTCTGCAGCAACTCATGCAGCACCGCCTGAGCCTGCTGATGCCGCCCCAGGCTGATGAGCACGGCGCCCAGGTTGTTGCGCGCATCCAGCATGGCGCCGTCGAGGGCCAGCGCCCGCTCGTAGGCTTGCAGTGCTTGCTCGTATCGCCTGAGCTTGTGCAAGGCGTGGGCCTGCAGAAAGTGCAGGTCGGCGCGCTCGGGCGCCAGCATCAATGCCAGGCGACAGATGACGTCGGCCCCCTCGTAGTGCCCACGCGAGCCCCACAGCGCCGCCAAAGCGAGGGCCGCCTCGAGATGAGCCGGGTTGTAGCGCAAGGCCTGGGCATAGGCCTGCTGCGCAGCCTTGGCTTGCCCAAGCGCGCTCAGGGCTTGGCCCAGATGGTAGTGGGCGTCCGAATGGGCGGGCTCGAGGGCCAAGGCGCTCAAGAAGGCTTTGCACGCGCCTGGGCGGTCCCGACGCTGCATCAGTGACAGGCCCAGCTCATACCAGCCCTGGCAACTGTCCGGCAGGGCCTGCGGTTCCCGCTCAGCGGCGGCAGGCGAGTTCATGGCCTCAATGAAAACAAAGGCTGCTCAAGCCCAAGGTCATACCTTGCTGAAGTTTCATCACTCTCCCCGACTCGTGTGAAGACAGCTGTGAAATTTATCGATCAATTGCCCGTCGATTGTTAATACTGATTAATGTGATGCCGCCTTCCGCATCGGGCGGAGGGCGGCGCAAGCCGAGCCAGCACCTGGGCACTCGCCCGCCATGCAAGAGCTCAGCCCAGCAAACGCTGGAGATAACGGCCCGTGTGGCTGCCCGGGTTGGCCGCCAGTTGCTCGGGGGTGCCCACACCGATCACCGTGCCGCCGCCGGCGCCGCCCTCAGGGCCCATGTCGATCAGCCAGTCGGCGGTTTTGATGACGTCCAGGTTGTGCTCGATCACCACGATGGTGTTGCCCGCATCGCGCAGCTGGTGCAGCACCTTGAGCAGCAGCGCGATGTCGGCAAAGTGCAGGCCCGTGGTGGGCTCGTCAAGAACGTAGAGCGTGCGGCCGGTGTCGCGCTTGGACAGCTCGAGCGCGAGCTTGACGCGCTGGGCCTCGCCGCCCGACAGCGTGGTGGCCGCCTGACCGAGCTTGAGGTAGCTCAGGCCGACATCGAGCAGGGTCTGCAGCTTGCGCGAAATCACCGGTTGGGCGCTAAAGAACTCGGCCGCCGCCTCGACCGTGAGGTCGAGGATCTGGGCGATGTTCTTGCCCTTGTAGTTGATCTCTAGGGTCTCGCGGTTGTAACGCCGGCCGTGGCAGACGTCACAGGGCACGTAAACGTCGGGCAGAAAGTGCATCTCCACCTTGACCATGCCGTCGCCCTGGCACGCTTCGCAGCGCCCGCCGGCCACATTGAAGGAAAAGCGCCCCGGCCCATAGCCGCGCTCCTTGGCGCTGTTCATCTCGGCCATAAGCTCGCGGATCGGCGTAAAAAGGCCGGTGTAGGTCGCCGGGTTGCTGCGCGGCGTGCGGCCGATGGGCGACTGATCGACGTTGATCACCTTGTCGAAGTGCTCCAGGCCCTCGATCTCCCGGTAGGGCGCCGGCTCCTCATGCGCGCGATAAAGGTGCCGCGCCACGGCCGCATAAAGCGTGTCGTTGACCAGCGTCGACTTGCCCGAGCCCGACACACCGGTCACGCAGGTGAGCAGACCCACCGGAAACTCCACCGTCACGTCCTTGAGGTTGTGGCCGCTGGCGCCGGTGAGCCTGAGCGCTTGCACCGCCTGGGTCTTGTTGGCTCCGGGCACCGGCAGTCTGGGCGTGCGCCGCTTGGGCACGGCGATCGAGCGGGCGCCCGACAGGTATTGACCTGTGAGCGAGGCCGGATCGGCGGCCACCTGCGCGCTGCTGCCCTGCGCAATCACGCGCCCGCCATGCACACCGGCACCTGGCCCGAGGTCGATGACATGGTCGGCGGCGCGGATCATGTCTTCGTCGTGCTCGACCACCAGCACGCTGTTGCCAATGTCGCGCAAGTGTTTGAGGGTGGCAATGAGGCGGTCGTTGTCGCGCTGGTGCAGCCCGATGCTGGGCTCGTCGAGCACGTACATCACGCCCGTCAGCCCCGAGCCAATTTGGCTGGCCAGCCGGATGCGCTGCGACTCGCCGCCCGATAGCGTTTCGGCGCTGCGCTCGAGGCTCAGGTAATTGAGCCCGACGTCGTTGAGAAACTTCAGGCGCAGGCCGATCTCGCGCACCACCTTGCCGGCGATTTCGGCCTTGGCCCCTTGCATCTGCAGCGACTCAAAGTAGCGGTGGCTTTCGCGCAAAGTGGCGTGGCCGATGTCGTAGATGGCCTTGCGGCTGCCGTCGTGGGCATTGACCAGGTAGACATGGCGGGCCTCACGGCGCAGCCGCGTGCCGCGGCAATCAGGGCAGGGCTGGGTGCTGCGGTAGCGCGCCAGCTCTTCGCGCACGATGGGCGAGTCGGTCTGCTGCCAGCGCCGCTCGAAGTTGGGCACGATGCCCTCGAAGGGATGCTTCTTGCTGACCTTGCGGCCGGCGCCCTGACCGGCGTCGGTGGCGTAGCTAAAGCGAATTTCTTGCTCGCCCGAGCCATAGAGCAGCACCTGACGCACCGGCGCGGGCAGGTCCTCAAAGGGCTGCTCGAGATCGAAACGGTAATGGCGGGCCAGGCTTTCAAGCAGCTCGAAATAGTGCGCATTGCGCCGGTCCCAGCCTTTGATGGCGCCACTGGCCAGGCTCAGCGAAGGAAACGCCACCACACGGGCGGGGTCGAAAAAATCGCGCTGGCCCAGGCCGTCGCAGCTGGGGCAAGCGCCCACGGGCGAATTAAACGAGAACAGGCGCGGCTCCATGTCGGCCAGCGCGTAGTCGCAGCGCGGACAAGCAAAGCGGGCGCTAAACAGATGCTCGCCGCCGCCGGGCTCGGCATCAAGGTCAAGCGCCACCGCCTTGCCCTCAGCCAGCGCGAGCGCCGCCTCAAAGCTTTCGGCCAGCCGTTGGCGCAGGGCATCGCGCGGCTTGGGCGCGGGGGCAGCACCTGCCCCCCCGTCAGCCCCATCGGTGTCGGCGGCGCCATCGCGCACCTTGAGGCGGTCGATCACCACGTCAATATTGTGCTTTTCGGCTTTTTTCAGCACGGGCAGGCTGTCGGCTTCGACGATCTGGCCATCGACGCGAAAGCGCACGTAGCCGCGCGCGCGCATCTGCTCGAACACTTGCGCGAACTCGCCTTTTTTCTCGCGCGCGATCGGCGCCAGGATCATGAGCCGGGTGCCGGCCGGCCAGCGCATGACCGCGTCGACCATCTCGCTGACGCTTTGCGCCTGCAGAGGCAGATCATGATCGGGGCAGTAGGGAGTGCCGGCGCGGGCAAACAGCAGGCGCAGGTAGTCGTGGATCTCGGTGACCGTGCCCACGGTCGAGCGCGGGTTGGGCGAGGCCGCCTTTTGCTCGATCGCAATGGCCGGCGACAGACCCTCGATCAGGTCGACGTCGGGCTTGTCCATGAGCTGCAGAAACTGCCGCGCATAAGTCGACAAGCTCTCCACATAGCGCCGCTGGCCCTCGGCATACAGGGTGTCGAAAGCCAGCGAGGACTTGCCCGAGCCCGACAAGCCGGTGATGACCACCAGCTGGTTGCGCGGAATATCAAGATCGATGTTCTTGAGGTTGTGCGTGCGCGCCCCCCGCACGCTGATGCGCTGCGCGCCCAAAACCTGGGCCAGGTACTTGCTGTCGGCAGGGGTGTTCATCAAAGAGGGCTCGGCGGGGCAACCGGCCATCATAAAGCGCCTGCGGCCGCACTGCACGGCGTCGGGGGTCGATCCGAGCCTGCCCGCTTGTGGGAGCCGCGCCCTCGCGGCGATGCGGCGCCTGATGCGTGGCCCCATCGCGCCGAGGGCGGCGCTCCTACAAAAGCAGCCCGGTCTCGCCGAGGGCGGCGCTCCCACAAAAGCAGGACGGTCTCGCCGAAGGGCCGCTGCCCACAAAGACAGGGCGGTCTCGCCGGGCGCGGCGCTCCCGCGCAAGAGACCCGGGCGGCATGACGGACAATGTCGGTTTGATCCGGCTGGCCGGGTCAGCCCCGCCCCAACAACCAGCGACCGTGCATTCCACCGACGAAGACGTGCCCATGACGCCGACCGAGCTCCGGTCGAGCCTGTCTTTGTCCCTGGTTTTTGCGATGCGCATGTTGGGGCTGTTTTTGGTGCTGCCGGTGTTTGCACTGGAGGCAGCGGGCCTTCCGGGCGGCGACGATCCGGCGCGCGTCGGACTGGCCATGGGCGTTTATGGGCTGACCCAAGGCCTGCTGCAAATTCCCTTTGGCATGGCCAGCGACCGCTTCGGCCGCAAGCCGGTGATCGTCTTTGGCTTGCTGGTTTTTGCCCTGGGCAGCTTCATGGCCATGTCGGCCACCACCTTGACGGAGCTGACGCTGGGGCGGGCCATTCAAGGCGCCGGGGCGATTTCGGCCGCGGTCACCGCCTTGTTGGCCGACCAGACGCGCGACGAGGTGCGCACCAAGGCGATGACGCTGGTGGGCATCAGCATCGGCTTTGTCTTTGCGCTGTCGCTGATCATCGCGCCGCTGCTCAACACCTACATCGGCCTGCCGGGCCTGTTTGCGCTGACCGGGGCGATGGCCATGCTGGGCATCGTGGTGGTGCTCAAGCTCACGCCGCCCGAGTCCAGCGGCTTTGAGGCGCGGCAAAAAGGCCGGCTCGCGCTGGTGCTGCGTGACGCGCCGCTCATGCGCCTGAATCTGGGCGTGTTCGTGCTGCACGCGGTGCAACTGGCCATGTGGGTGGCCATACCGGCCATGCTGGTGCAAGCCGGCCTGGGCAAAGACGATCACTGGCAGGTTTACCTGCCCACGGTGGTCGCTTCCTTTTTCGTGCTGCGTGCCACGCTTTACCCGCTCGAGCGCCGCGGCTACTTGCGTGCGGTGTTTTTGTGCTCGGTGGGGCTCATCGCTGCGGTGCAACTGGGCCTGCTGTGGGCCAGCGGCCAGGCGCCGAGCCTGAACCTGCTGGCCTGGCTGCTGTTTGCGTTTTTTTGCGGCTTTAACATCCTGGAGTCATGCCAACCCAGCATGGCCTCGCGCATAGCCCCCTTGCATGCGCGCGGAACCGCCCTCGGGGTTTTCAATACTTTGCAGTCCCTGGGTTTCTTTGCGGGCGGAGCTCTGGGAGGATGGCTGGTGCGCACACAAGGGGCCCAGGCCGTGTTTGCCACCTGCGCCGCACTGATGGCGCTGTGGCTGGCGGTGGCCTGGCCCATGCGCGCACCGGCCCGCCGGGCCACGGGCAAGCCCAGCCCAACCCAAGGCAGCGCCGCCCGTTAAACTTGAGTCCACAGGAGATACGCCATGGCATCGGTCAACAAAGTCATCATTGTCGGCAACCTCGGCCGCGACCCGGAAGTGCGCACCTTCCCCAGCGGAGACCGGGTGGCCAATGTCACCGTCGCCACCACCGACAAGTGGAAAGACAAGCAAACCGGCGAGGCCAAAGAGGCCACCGAATGGCACCGGGTGGTGTTCAACGGCCGCCTGGCCGACATTGCCGCCGAATACCTGCGCAAGGGCTCACAGATTTACGTCGAAGGCAGCTTGCGCACCCGCAAATGGACCGACGCGCAAGGCCAGGAGAAATACACCACCGAAATCCGCGCCGACCAGATGCAAATGCTGGGCCGGCGTGAAGGCATGGGCGGGCCGGGCGGCTCCGACGAGGGCGGCGGCGGCTACAGCCGCCCCACGCCAGCATCTCGCCCCGCCGCAGCCGCCAGCCCCGCAACGGCCCAGAGCAAGGGCGACAGCGGCTTTGGCGATCTCGACGACGACGTGCCGTTTTGAGGACTGCGGCTCGAGCCTTGTGGCTCGGACCGACGGCAAGCCCGCCCCGTGCGGGCTTTTTATTGGCCGGGCGCAGCAGAGCTGGAGGCCTGGGCCTGTGCTTTTTGACTTACATAGTAAGGCAGTCTAAATTAGCCAAGGCCCTTCTTTCTGGAGTCCACCATGTCGACGGCGCTTGTCTCATCCAAAGGTCAAATCGTCCTGCCCGCCGCGCTTCGGCACAAGCTGGGAATGGGGGTGGGCGCGAAAGTCGAAATCCTGGAGGAGTCAGATGGACTGAAGTTACGCCTTATTCGGACCGTTGCCCACACCGAGGTAAGCGGGATGGCTGGCATGGTCAAGGCGAAGGCGCGCGGCGTTCCCCGGCGACTTGAGGACTTTGACCCCGCTTCGCTGCTGAGCCGTCCCGAAAGCCGTAAGGCATGAAGGCCTTAGACACCAAGGTACTGGCTCGCTTCTTCGTCGATGATCCCGACGATGCACAGGCCGCCGAGCAAAGGCCTGCTGCGATTGAAGCACTGTCACAGCGCTCATTTGTTTCGGTCACCGTGCTGCTGGAACTGGAGTGGGTGCTCAGGGGGTTCTATGGCCTGCCACCGAAAGAGGTTTCCAGGGTGTTACGTGCACTGGCCGGCATGGAGCACATCACCGTCGAAGACCGAAACGCGGTTCTGACCGCGCTGGACGGCTTTGACAAAGGGCTCGACTTTGCGGACGCCTTGCATCTGAGCCGCAGTTCTCGCTGC
>CANHBU010000072.1 GCA_947458345.1 Comamonadaceae bacterium | reverse complement strand
CCATACACCGCGCCGGCTTTGCCGGCTTCAGCCGAGGTCACTACGGCCACAGCCTGGGCCACGACACCTTTTGCGAAGTGCCGCCCTTCATCGCGGCGCAGGCCCATGAGCCCATCGAAGCCGGCATGGTGCTGGCCTTCGAGACCCCGGTCTATGTCGATGGCGAAGGCGGCTTCATCATCGAAGACCAATTTCTCATCACCGAGCACGGCGCGCAAGCGGCCTGGGACTTGCCGCGCGCTCTGGTGGAGTTACCGCTCTGATACCGACACCTGAAATTTCATCACCAAGGAGACATACAAAATGCCCCTGACCACCATCCCTAAAGCCCTGTCTCGCCGCCTGAGCCTGTCTGCACTGCTGGCGCTGCCCCTGCTCGCGCCGCTGGCCGTGCAGGCCCAGGCCACGGACTGGCCCGCGCGACCGGTGACCTGGATCAACCCGTTTGCGGCCGGCTCGGCCGTCGATGTGGTCGGGCGCATCATTGCCCAGAAGATGGCTGCCAACACCGGCCAAGGCATGAACGTCGACAACAAGACCGGCGCCAGCGGCAACATCGGCACCGACTTCGCGGCCCGCGCCAAGCCCGACGGCTACACCCTGCTGCTGGGCTCGCCTGGCACCATGGCCATCAATCCCTTCCTGTTCGCCAAGCTGCCGTATGACGCGGTCAAGGACTTCACGCCCATCACCCAGCTGGTCTCGTTCCCGCAGGTGGTGGTGACCAGCCCCAAGCAAAGCTTTCGGACCCTGCCCGAGCTGATCGCAGCGGCCAAGGCCCAGCCCGACAAGCTCGCCCACGCCTCCTCTGGGCCGGGCAGCACATCGCACCTGGTGATGGAGTTGATCAAGGCCGATGCCGGCATCAAGCTCACCCATGTGGGCTACCGTGGCGGCGCACCGGCCATGCAGGCGGTGATGGCCGGTGATGTGCAGACCGGCGTCGAAGGTCTGCCCTCGCTGGTCGGGCAAATCAAGGCCGGCGCGATCGTGCCCCTGGCCGTGACCTCGCTCAAGCGCTCGCCGCAATTGCCCCAAGTGCCGGCGATGTCGGAGTTCATCCCTGGCTTTGACGCCACCGCCTGGATCATCTTGATGGCCCCGGCCGGCACGCCACCGGCAGTGGTCAACCGCATCCAGGCCGAAGTCAAGAAGGCGCTTGACGATCCGGCGGTGCGCCAGCAACTCGAAGCGCAGGGCGCCAGTGTGGTCGGAGGCAATCCCACCGAAACGCAGGCCTTTCACCGCAGCGAGATGGCCAAATTCAAACGCGCCGTTGAGATTTCGGGCGCCAAGGCCGAATAAGCCCAGAACGGCCGAGCAGCGCGGTCCAGGCCGCGCGCTGCGGCCGGGCCCATCGGCTCTTCAGCCAAGCGCCTGCGCCAAGCGCCAGCCCAAGCCGAAAGCCTGGGCCAGGCCGTTGCCCGGCAAGTAACCGTCGGCGCCACGTCCCGACAAGCCGGCCGCGCAGCCACCGGCCGCAAACACGCCGGTCATGGTCTGCCCGTCTTCCAGCAGCACCCGGCCGTCGGCGTCGGTCAGCAAACCGCCTTGCGTGTGCGAGAGCGCGCCGGTGACCCACGAGGCCTTCAAGGGCGCGCTCAGGCTGCGGGCAAAGGCGCGCCGACCCAGCGGGTCGCTCTGGCCGCTGGAGCAGGCGTCCACCTGCTCGAGCGTCTGGGCCAGAGCCTGGGCATCGACGCCCGCTTGCGCGGCCAGCTCCTGCACGCTGCCTGCGCTCATCACCTGGCCGGCAGCCAGCGCTTGCTGGTAGGCCCAGTGGTTGCCCAGCTGCGCCTCGATCGCGGCATCAAACACCTCCAGCGCCACGCCGCCGGGCTGCGACAGCACCCGGGGCGCCAGCGCTGAAGGGCCGATGTCCTCGGCCACGAAGCGCTGACCCTGCCGATTGACCAAGATGCCACCGAGCGAGGGAATGGCCATGCCCAGCCGGGTTGCGCCACCGGGGTTGGTGTGCCCCTGACCCTGGTAGCCGTCCATGCCCCACACCTGCGCACCCCACTGCAGGCCCAGCGCCATGGCGCTGCCGTCGTTGGTCACCGAGCCGTTGTTCAAGGCGCCCGCCATGCCCGGGATAAAACGCTCGACCATCTGCGCATTGGCGCCAAAACCCCCGCCAGCGAGCACCAGTTGATCGACCTCGAGCACGTCCTGCGCGCCATCGACCGCAAAACCGCGCGCTTGCCGCCGCACCTGCGGCAGCGCCTCGAACCAGGCGATGGCCGGCTGCGCCTGCACCGCCTGTCGGAACCACGCGTGCATGGCCGCGCCCGATGCGGGCTCAATGCTGTGAAAGCGTCGGCGGTTGTGACCCGGCGCAATCATGTCGGGCAAAAACCGAAAGGGCGCAGCGCACCCGTCGACCAGAAAATCAGTCGCCAGCGGCAAGGCTTCGGCCACCGACTGCGCAATGCGCTCGTTGACCATGCCCGGCGCAAACGCACGCAGATCGTCCAGCCAGGCCTGGGGACTGTCTTCAATGCCGCAGGCGCGCTGAAAGCGCGAGCCCGCCGCCGGGAAGAGCCCGCCGCTGATGGCAAAGTTGTTGGGCGTGCGAGCATGGGGCTCGAACAGGGCCACACTCAGGCCGCGAGCCTGCGCAGCCAAGGCGACAAACATGCCGGCGGCGCCGGCGCCGAAGACGGCAATATCTTTTTTCATGCGGGCACAAACCGGGAGCCGCACAGCTGCACCCGGCTATCAGGGTTAGGGCCAGGTCGGCCCAAACAGGGCCTGGCGCTGCTCAAGCAACCCGGCCCGACGGGCCCTTATTGAACCACGATGTTGGCGCTCTTGATGGTCCGGGCCCAGGCGGCCGTCTCGCTCCTGACCACCTCCTGCAAGGCCGCCGGCGGCAAGTAACGGATCTCCACGCCGGCAGCGCGCGCCTTGGCGATCACCTCGGGCGTCTCGACCGCCGACTTGGTGGCAGCGGCCAGCCGCGCAAGCGCGTCGGCAGGCGTGCCCGCAGGCGCAAAAAGGGCCACCCAGCCTTCCAGCTCGAAACCGGGCAAGCCGGCTTCGGCCGTGGTGGGCACTTGCGGCAGGCCCGGGTGGCGGGTTTTGCCCGTCACCGCAATGCCCTTGAGCTTGCCCGCCTGGATGTGCTGCATCACCGAAGGCGGCGTCGTGATGAACAACTGCACCTGCCCGCCAAGCATGTCCTGAATCGCAGGGCCAGAGCCGCGATAAGGCACATGCAAGATATTGGTGCCGGTCTGGGCCTTGAAGATCTCGGTGCCCACGTGGGCCAGCGAGCCCGAGCCCTGCGACGCATAGGAGACCTTGTCCGGATTGCTCTTGAGGTAGGCGATCAATTCGGGCAAGGTGTTGGCCGGAATCGACGGGTGCACCGCAATCACGTTGGTGGCCACCGCCACCATGGCCACCGGCACAAAGTCGCTCTGGGCCCAGCCTGGCTTGGGAAACAGCGACGGATTGCCCAGATGGAAAGCCGAATAAGAGGTCAGCAAGGTGTAGCCATCGGCTGGCGCCCGCGCTGCATGGCTGTAGCCGATGTTGCCGCTGGCACCGCCCCGGTTGTCGATCACGATGGGCTGGCCCAACTGACGCGAGAGCGCCTCGCCAATCAGGCGCGCAGAGCCATCGACCACGCCGCCGGGCGGGGCCGGCACCACCAGCGTGACGGGCTTGCTCGGATAGGCCTGGGCCATCGCCAGAGATGGCAGCGATGCGGCCGCAGCCAGGCTCAGGAGGGCAAGAACAGGTTGCAGGCACAAACGTTGGAGCACGGGTCGTCGCAGCATGGGTCGATTCCTTGGCAGAAACAAAACGCTGCAATCTAACGCATGCCCGCACAAGACCCGGGTCAGGGGCCGATGCCCCTACGCTGCAGCCGGTCATCGGCCCCGGCGGGGCCTTAGTCCCAAAAGTCGAAGTCCTGCTCCTGCACCGCCTGCATTTGGCGCCAAAAATCGACCGTGCTCAAAGGCCAGTTCTGCGTCACGCGGCCGCTGCTGGACTTGTACCAATTGCTCACGCCCGCCAGGCCATAGGCCATGCGCCGGGCGGCGGCATCGATGCGCGCGTTGTAGCGCTCGCTGGCCGCCTCGGTGCACGCCATCGCCTGCACGCCGCGCGCGCCCAAGGTGCGCAGGCAGCGCATCACGTACTCGATCTCGATCTCGGAAAACAGCACCAGGCTGCCGTTGGTGATCAGGTTGGTGTTGGGCCCGTAGAGCATGAACAGATTGGGAAAGCCCGGCACGCACACGCCCTGGTAGGCCTTGGGCTCGAGCCCCCACTGCTGATGCAGGTCCACACCGCCCAGACCGCTCACCCGCAGCGAATTGAGGAACTGCGAGGCCGCAAAGCCGGTGCCATAAATGAGCACATCGAGCCCGTGCAAACGGCCGTCGGCGCACCGCACACCGGCCTCGGTCACCTCGGCAATCGGTGTGCTCACCACCGAAACATGGTCAGCCTTCAAGGCCGCAGGCCAGGCGCCGTCGTCGCGCAGCATGCGCTTGGCATAAGGCGGGTAGTCGGGCGTCATCACGCGCTGCAAGTCAGGCCGGCCAGCATAGGCCTGCTGGATCTGCGCCTCGAGCATATCGCGCAGCTGGGCATTGAGGGCCGAGACCGAGCCGGGCTGGCTCCAGGCCGGATCGACTTGGCTGTAGCGGCGCCGACCTTCGACGGCGACCCAAAACTGCTCGAAGCGGTACCAGGCGTTGTAAGTGGGCAAGTGGTTCAGCAGCCACTGCAGCGCCGGCGGCAGCTCGCGCGTGTAGGCCGGCGTGTCGACCACCCAAGGCGCAGAGCGCTGAAAGACGGTCACCGAGGCCGCCTGCCGGGCCACCTGCGGCACCACCTGAAACGCGCTGGCACCGGTGCCAATGACGCCCACCCTCAGGCCCCGCAGGTCCACATCGTGGCGCCAACGCGCGGTGTGCCAGGCCTGGCCCTTAAAGCGCTCGAGGCCGGCGATATCGGGCAGGCGCGGCTTGTTGAGTTGCCCGACAGCACTGATCACCGCCTGGGCGCGCAGGCTCTGGCGTCGACCCTCGCACTCGATGTCAATCTGCCAGCTGCAGTCGGCCTCGTCGTAGCGCAAGGCCTGCACCTGGGTGCCCAGTTGAATGTTGGGCATCAAGCCATGCTGGCGCGCCACATCTTCAAAGTAGCGCTGCACCTCGTCGCGCGGCGAGAAATAGTGACGCCACTTCGCCTGCTGCGCAAACGAATAGCTGTAGCAAAAATTGCTGGTGTCCAGCCGACAGCCAGGGTAGGTGTTTTCCACCCACACCCCGCCGATCTGCGCCTGGCGCTCGAGCACGGTGTGCGCGATGCCCAGGCGGGACAAGTGCCAGGACGCCACCAGCCCCGACATGCCCGCGCCAATGACGACCACCTTGAAATCGGCGCTCAGGCCGGCACGCGCCGGCCAATCGTGGCCCACGGGCGGGGCCAGGCCGAGCTCGTGCAACAGCAAGCCGCCCACTGCCGCATCGACCGGACCGGTGACAAAACGCAAAAGGGTGTCGAGCCGATCTGGCCCGAGATCGGGTGGCGGCGGGCAGCCGCTGGCCTGCCAGCGCTCGATGAGCGCATGGGCGCGCTCGCGCGCCTTTTGCTGCGCCTGCGGCGACAGACCGCCCTGCGGCTGCGGGCGCTGCGCCTGATCGGCCAGGTCGGCCTGCCAGGCCGGATCGAGCGCGGACAAGTCACCCGTCAAAAAAGCAAGGGCGGGCATCAGCGCTGGCAGATGGGCCTGCTCTAGCGCACGCTTGAGGCCCTCACCGGCAAAGGAAAAATCGGCCCCCTCATCTCGCATGGCATCCCCCTTCCAGGTGGTGGCCGGCGGCCGCACATCCGCAGCGGCGCAAGCGATCCATTGTGTGGCCTGCAGCCGCGCAGGCGAGCTTCAAGCGGCCCAGGGCAGCGCGCCGGGCCGGGGCAGCTCGGCCAGTTCACGGGCCACGGCCGCGGGCACAGGAATGCCCTCGAGCAAGCGGCGCTGCAGGCTCAGGCGGCCGCGCTCACCGGGCATGCGCACGCCCTGCTGCGCGTCGCGGCTGGGCAAGCCGGCGATCGCAGCGACCGTGCGCGCCACCTCCTGCTGGTAATGGGCCAGATCGCCGAAACGCGCCACATCAACAGCCAGCACCCAGGCGTTTTGCCGGTGCCGGCGGCCCGCGGGCTTGTCGCTGAAGTAATCGGCAATGATGGGATTGCCCACCACCAGGCTGCACAGCAACTCAAACATCAGGGCCAGGCCCGAGCCCTTGGGCCCAGCCATGGGCAGCACGATGCTGGCCTGCTGCGCATCCGTGGTGGGCTCGCCCTGCGCGTCCAGGGCCTGGCCCTCGGCCAAGGGGGTGTTGCTTTGCTTGGCCGCGCGCAACTGACCCATAGAAATCGCGCCACTGGCCATGTCCAAAATCAGGGGCTCGTCATCGGGGCCTGGCACGGCGATCGACAAAGGCGCCGTGGAGACGCCGGCCGCCTTGGCACCGTGATAGGCCATCAGGGGAATGGAGGCGGCCAGCGCCACCCCCACCATGCCCTGGCGGGCCAGCGCCTGGGTAAAGCAGCCCAAGGCACCGGTGTGGGTGGTGCCCCGCACCATCACCAGCCCCAGGCCCAGGGCGCGCGCCTTGAGCGCCGCTTGCTCGACCGCATGGTCCATCGCCGGCGCACCCGCGCTGGCGTCGGCGTCGAACACCTGCACCGCCGGTGTGTCGTGCAGCACCCGCCAGCTCGGCTGCGCCTTCATGATGCCCTTGTCGAGCAGCGCCATGTAGGAGCCAATCCGGCTGATGCCGTGGGTGTCGATGCCGCGCAGATCGGCCCAAACCAAGGCCCGGGCCACCGAAGCGGCTGCGGGCGGATTCAGGCCGGCTTGAACAAACAGCGCCTGGACAAATTCTTGCAAGGGTTGGGCTTGCACCCGGATCGGGCCACTCATTGGCGTTCGATCTTTCGGCCGTCGATCACCTGCCGCCACTTGCGCCATTCGCTGGCCACGAAGCGGTTCATTTCGTCGGGCGTGCTGCTCTGCGGCTCACCGCCGAGCTCTTGCAAGCGACGCACCAGGTCGGGCTGGGCCAAAGCCTTGCGCATCTGCGCGTTGAGGTACTGCACCAGCGGCTCGGGCGTGCCCCCGGTGACGCCCAGGCCGATGAAGGAGTAGACCTCGTAGCCCGGCAAGGACTCGGCCACGGTGGGCAGTTCAGCCATGGGCTTGTAGCGCTCGCGCCCGGTGGTCGCCAGCGCCCTGAGTTTGCCGCTCTTGATGAAAGGCAAAGCCAGGGTCGGCGCCTCAAACAGGTAGTCGATGCGCCCGGCCAGGGCCTCGGCCAAAGCGGTGTTGCCCCCTTTGGTGGGAATGTGCACCGTCTCGATGCCGGCCATCGCGCTCATCAACTCGCCCGACAGGTGGCCGATCGAGCCCACGCCGGAGCTGGCGTAATTGAGCGAGCCCGGATTCTTGCGGGCGTGGGCCAGCAAGTCGGCAAAGGTCTTGAAGGGCGATGCCGCCGGCACATTGATGATGAAAGGATAGGAGGTCGCCAAAGAGACCATGCTGACATCTTTGAGCGCATCAAAGCTTGGCGATGCAGCCAAAGCGGCGGCCGCCGGATAGGCGCCGGTCACCAGCAGCAAGGTGTGCCCGTCGGGCCGCGCCCGCGCCACCGCAGCGGCCCCCACCAGACCGCCGGCGCCGGGGCGGTTTTCCACCACCACGGTGCTGCCCATAGCCTCGCCCAACTTCTGCGCCAGCAAGCGGGCCATGATATCGGCCGACCCGCCTGCAGCAAACGGACACACCAGGCTCAAGGCGCGCCCCGGATAGCCGGCAGGCGCTTGCGCCCAAGCTGGCCCCAGCGCCGCAGCCAGGCCCAAGGCCAAAGCACTGCGCCGAGGCAGGCAAAACGCTTGAGGAGCCCGCTCAGCGACGGCGCCGGTTGGGGGCAGAGCACGCAGTGGATTTTGGGT
>CANHBU010000071.1 GCA_947458345.1 Comamonadaceae bacterium | reverse complement strand
GGGGCAAGCCGGTCAGTTTGGCGATCTCGGTGGTACCCAGCTCCTGCCGCTCAGGTACAAAGCAACGCAGGATGTCGAGCCCGCGCGCGAGCGCGGTGACAAATCGAGGGTCCTTCGATGATGGGTCCATAGTCGCGAAAATGATTCATCGACTCCAGGCAAAGTCTGCGAAGCTCGTCATCGTGAGCACGGCGACGTCGCTGACCGCCACTGCGAGGATTGCCACGCCGCTACGCCCCGCGCAAGGACAGCCAGACCCGAGTGCAACACCCGGTCGTGGTTGAATCGATGAAATGCGGTCATAGCGGTACCAGCCGCTTGACCAGGTCGGGCTTGAGCACCTTACCGCCGGCGTTGCGAGGCAGTTCGTCAAGCACGAACACCTGACGCGGCACTTTATAAGGCGCCAGACGGCGCCGGCACGCTGCAATGAGTTCGCTGGAATCGACCGGCTCGCGCAGCACCACGAAGGCGGCCACCTCCTCGTCGAACTCACGCGAGGGCCAAGCCACCACCGCGGCGTCGGCTACGCTGGCATGGTTGAGCAACGTGGTCTCGATCTCCTGTGGGTAGATGTTGACGCCTCCGCGGATGATCATGTCCTTGGCCCGCCCTTTGAGATAGAGAAAGCCTTCCTCATCGAAATCACCCAAATCGCCCGGATAAAACCAGCCGTCTCGAAAGGAATCTTGGCTGGCTTCGGGGTCGCGGTAAAAGCCGTCGGCCACCGCCGGACCACGGTAGCGGATACGCCCCACCTGCCCGGCCGGTAGCGGCCTGTGCCCGTCGTCGACCACCTGCACCTCCACGCCGAACACTGGCCGACCAACGGACTCCCCGTGGTGCAGTTGATCGTCGGCCGAAAGCACGGATACGCCTCCGCCTTCGGTGGAACTGTAGTACTCGATGAAGCTCGGACACAGGTCTTGACGGATGCGCCGGCGCTCCCAGCCCGTGAGAGCAGAGCCCGATGAGATCAAGGTCTTCAGGCGCCGCATCGGCGCCAGTGGCGCGGGGTCAGAGGCCAGCAAGCGCCGCAGCAGCGTGGGCACCAAAAACAAAACGGTCGCGCCGGTGCGCGCCACCTCCTCGGCCAGCTCTGCGGGGGCGTAGGGCGGTGGGAAAAGCACCACGGTGCCGCCCACATAGAGGGTGGACAGGGTGAAGGCGCGCCCGCCGCCAAAGTAAAGCGGCGTCGCATTGAGGTAGGTTTCGCGGCTGCCGAAGCCCAAGTCGACCCAGTGGGTCCAAAAACGATTGCAGAACTTGTGATGCGTGGCCATCGGGCCCTTGGGGCGGCCAGTGGTGCCGGACGACAGCGACAAAGTAAGGCCTCGATCGCCGTCGGCAAACAGTCGGTCGGGGTCGGTGTCCGCGACCGCCGTTTCCCAGCTTGCACCCACTTCAATGCAGCGCGCCCCGACGATGGTCGCTCCCGGCTCCACCATCACCGCCGCCGGTTCGAAGTGTCGGGTCAGGTTCTGCTGCTCCGATTCGGTCCAGCGGCAATCCATCGGCAAGATGGTTGCGCCCGCGCGCGCCACCGCCCAGAGCATCAGAACGTGCTCAATGCTGTCGCGCAGCGCCACGCCCACGATCTGGCCGGGCTGCACGCCGAGGTCCAGCAGACGGGCCGCCCGCTGCCTCACCGCCAGGTCCAGCGCCCGGTAGTCCAGCACGCGCTTGCCATGCACCAGCGCCGGTTTGGACGGCCGCTGGCGCGCGTGAAGAGCCAGCTGCTCAGCGAGGTTGCGCTGCGGATCTGTGCCGGGCATCGTCAAGACCTCACCTTGTTGCCCTTTTCATCTAGGCCGTAGACTCGCAGCACGTTGTCTCGCAGCATCTTGCGCTTGGGGACCGGCCGCAAGTCCAGCGCCTCGATCTGCTGGCGGGTTTTTTCGAAGTCGAGCACCGGAAAGTCGGTACCGAAGATCACCTTGTCCTGGCCGAAGGTGTTGATGTAGTGGACAAAGGCCTGCGGCCAGTAGGCCGGTGCGTGCGCATCAGTGCCAATGTACACATTGGGATGTTTCCACGCCATGGCGATCATCTCCTCGGTCCAGGGAATGCCGACATGGATGCCGATCAGTTTGAGCTCAGGGAAGTCGCAAGCCACCGCATCGAGCGTGATGGGCCGACCCACACTGCGCAGCCGGTGCGCAGGGTCGTAGATCATGGACTGGCCCACCTGCAACTGGACCGGGACATCGAGTTCCACGCACTTGGCATAGAACGGGTACCACCTGGCATGGTCGGGCGCCAGCTCAAACCAATGCGGATAAAAATGCGCACCGATGAAACCCTGCTCCCGCACCGCCGTCTCGAGCTGCCGCACGCCGTCCATGCCCTGCGTCGGGTCCAGACCGGCCAAGCCATAAAACCGGTCGGGGTAGCGGTTGACCGCATCGGCCACCATCTCGTAGGGGATGTGGTAGCTGGCCTTGTGCAGCAAGGGCCCAACCTTGGTGGCTATGAGGAAGGAGCGCTCAATGCTGGCGGCGTCCATGCGCCGCAGCATCTCGTCGAGCGAAATGCCGTGCAGCGTACTGCTGTTGACCTTCATCTTGTCGCCAAAGAAGGCGTCCCGATTGGGCCGGATCGCATGAGCCTCGGCGGTCCAGAGGTTGACCACTGCATCAATGGCCAGGATGTCGTGTGTCATCACTTTGCTGCTGCCGCGAGCGGCTGCTCCAAGAAAGCTTCGAAATGCGCGGCCGTAGAAGCCAGCGCAGCAGGGGAACCGGTGCCATCGGTCAGCAGCGGTGTGGCGCGCGGCATCAGAGCCTGCACCTGCTCGAAATAGGCCATAAACATGTCGCTGCGGGCGCAGGCCAGCAGCGTTGGCACCGCCACCATCGGAAGGCGCGGCGCCTTGTCATAGCCGATGGCGGCGCGGTAGGCCAGTGGATAGGTACGCGCCGCCTTGAGCACCTCCACTACCTTGTCGTGCAGATCGTCCGCGCTGGGCAGGCCCAGACTGCGCCGGCTCGCGGCATCGCGCCGGTACCAGGGCCAAAACAGATAGGTGTCGCGCACGAAATTCCAGATCCGGTGAAACTGGCTGCCCTCCAGGTCGATCGTCACGTCGGGCGCGTAGTGCTGCAGCATATCGGCCCGCTCCAGCGGGCTGTAAAGGGAGATGCCGTCGAGGATCAGGCGGTTGACCCGGTGCGGATAAGCGATCGCGATCTCGCAGGCGATGTTGGCGCCGGTGTGGCTGCCATACAGATCAAAGCGCTCAAGACCCAGCCCGTCGAGCGCGCGGACATGGGCATCGGCAAAATAGCCGATGACCGGCACGGTGCCGACGGGCGGCGAAGAATCGCCGTTGCCCAGCGTGTCGGTCGCCACCACGCGCCGGCGTCGCCCGAATTGACCCATCAGCGGCTCGAGCAGCTTGGCCGAGCCTGGCGATGCGTGCAGCATCACCAGCGGCAAGGAGCTCGCGGCTGCCCAACCGGCCTCACGGTAGTGCACCTGGCCCTCTGCAACATCGACGAAGCCGCGACGAATCACCGCCCTATCGACCAACACAGGCATCACTCCTTGATGCCCGCCGCCTTGACCGAGTTGGCCCAGCGCACAAGGTCGGCGCGGATCTTGGCGCCGTACTGCTCTGGCGTCGTGCCCTCCGGATCCAGGCCGTTGTCTTTCATGCGCGAGGCGATCTCGGGCAGCTTGAGGATCTGCGCCACCTCTTGGTAGAGCTTATTGACGATGGCAGGCGGCGTACCAGCTGGCGCCATGAGACCGTACCAGGAGTTGACCTCGAAGCCGGGCAAGGTCTCGGCCACGGCCGGCACGTTGGGCAGCAGCGCGGCGCGGCTGGTGGTGCTGACTGCCAACGGGCGCAGCTGGCCGCTCTGGATCAGGCCCATGACGCCGGCCACATTGACAAAGGCCGACGAGATGTTGCCGCCCAGCAGATCGTTGTTGATCGGCGCTGAACCCTTGTAAGGGATGTGGATCATCTCGGTGCCGATCATGTGGGCGATGGTGGCGCCCGCCAAATGGGTGGTGCTGCCCGGGCCTACCGATCCGTAGGACACCCTACCCGGGTTTTTCTTGGCGTAGTCGAGGTACTCGGCCAGCGTCTTGGCAGGAAAGTCAGGTCGCACCACCAGAACCGTGGGGCCCGAAGCGATTTGCGTGATCGGTGCGAAGTCCTTGATGGGATCGTAAGGCGGCTTTTGCGGCAGCACCGGGCTGATGGCAATCGGCCCGACATGCGAGAACAACAGGGTGTAACCATCCGGTCGGGCACGAGCAACGGCCGCAGCACCAATGGTGCCGTTAGCGCCACCGCGGCTGTCCACCACGAACTGCTGACCCAGGCGCTGCGAGAGCTTCTCGGCGATCGGCCGAATGATGGCCTCGGCCGGCCCGCCAGCGGCCCAGGGGTTGATGACCAGCACTGGCTTGTTCGGCCAGGCCTCCTGAGCTTGCACAGGACCAAGGCAGGACAACAGGCCGGCCAACAGCAGGGGGACGACAGACTTCATAGCAACTCCTTTTGGGCTGAGATTGACTTGAACAGGTTCACTTGAGCAGGTCTCGCGCGATCAGCATCCGCTGCACCTCTGAGGACCCCTCACCGACGCGGTAATGGCGTACGTCGCGATAAAAACGCTCGACCGGCACGCCGCGGATCAGGCCGGCGCCGCCGAAAATCTGTACCGTGCGATCGGCCACGCGGCCTGCCATTTCGGAGCAGTAGAGCTTGACCATACTCGGCGCAGGCCCAGGATCTTGCCCGGCATCAATGCGGCGCAGTGTCTCGTAGGCCAGTGACCGCGCCAGCGCCAGTTCGGTGGCCGAGTCAGCCAGCATCCACTGGATCGCCTGGCGATCGGCCAGCGGCTGACCGAAGGTGCTGCGGACCTTGGCATGCGCCACCGCCAACTCCAGCAGGCGGTCGGCCGTGCCGATGCAGGCCGAGGCCACGCCCATGCGGCCGCTGGTCAGCGAGCTCATGGCAATGACAAAGCCCTGACCGACCTCGCCCAGCACCGCCTCGTGCGGCACAAAGCAGTCGTCAAAACGCAGCTCAGCCAGCTCGATGGGATCGGAGCCGATGGTCTTGTCGACCCGATCGATGTGCAAACCGGGCGTGCCGCGTTCGACCAAAAAGGCAGTGATCCCTCCCACGGCCCTCTTGGCCGGATCGGTCCTGGCGATGACCATCGTCACCTGCGCGCGATGGGCGCCGCTGATGTAGTGCTTGACTCCGTTGAGGCGCCAGCCACCCTCGCAGGGCTGCGCTCGGGTGCGGATGGCCGCGGCGTCGGAGCCCGCCCCCGGCTCGGTCAAGCCGAAGGCTGCGATCGAGCTGCCATCGGCCAATTGACGCAAGTACTTGTCCTGCTGCGCGGGCGTGCCAAAGCGCGAGATGGCGATCGGCGTCAGGCCGCTGGAGGCATCCATCATCAAGGTGAACACCCGGTGCGATCGAGCCACCTCCTCCATCACCAGACAGTAGGTGGACAGGTCAAAGCCGCCACCGCCCTGCCCTTGTGGCAGCCGCATGCCCAGGTAGCCCTGACCGCGCATCTCGGCAATCGCATGGGGCGGCACCTGCCCTGTGGCGTCGATGGCCTGCGCGATGGGCTCGAGTCGTTCGCCCACGAAGCGGCGAACCGCCGAGCGCAACTGGCCCAGTTCAGGCGTGCAGTTCAGATCGAGAGACATCCGCAATCCTATCTAATTCACTATGCGGATTAAAAATCCGTGGAGTGGATCCAGCAGCATTCTGTGGGCGCTTGACCCGTGTGTCAAGCAAGCGCCGGGGGCTTCGCGGGAAGTCACTGACCTGGCCCTGTCGCGCAGAGAAGGGGCCATTGTTGACAGCAGCGGTTTGGGTAACGTGCTTGAGCGCCCTCAAGGAGTCGTCGAAAGCGATGCTTGTTGCCACCAGGTCAGGTCTGCAATCGATTCATCGCGATGACAGCAAGCAGCATGCGGTCTCTACAATCGTTCACTTCAAATTCGAGGGCTCGGGGCATCTCGTTGCATAGAACAAGCCACCGGCCCCACCTACCCGCTTGTGCTCGTATCTGCGAGCCAGGCCAACTGACACGGAGACCGGCATGAAGACATCCTTTTTGCAATTGACGCTGGCCTTGGCCATGTGCGCCATCGTTCCTGCCGCCGCTCAGACCGGCGACGGTGGCTATCCGCAGCGGGCCATCAAGCTGGTGGTGCCCTTCCCAGCCGGAGGCGGTGTCGATGCAGTCGGGCGGCTGGTGGCAGAACGCCTGTCGGCCAGTTTGCGTCAGCCTGTTTTGGTGGACAACCGCCCCGGGGCTGGTGGTGGCTTGGGGACCTCAGCCGTGGCGCGTGCACCGGCCGATGGCTACACCTTGCTGCTCAACACCAATGGGCACGCGATTCTTCCCTACCTGCAAAAGACCGACTGGGACCCGGTGGCGGACTTCGTTCCGATCTCCCAGGTTCTGGTGCTTCCCATGATGGTGTTTGCCAACATCAACTCACCGATTAAATCGCTGGGCGATCTGATCGCGTCGGCCAAGGCCAACCCGGGCAAGGTGTCCTACGGATCATCGGGGATCGGCGGGCCCATTCATTTGGGCATGGAGGCCTTTGCCAGCCGCGCAGGGGTCAAGCTGCTGCATGTGCCTTATCGGGGCAACGCTCCCATGGTCACGGCCTTGCTCGGCAGTGAAGTCGATGTGACGCTGGACACACTGGCGGTGTCTTATCCCCAGGTTCGTGCGGGCAAGTTTCGCGCGATTGCCACCACCAGCCCGACCCGACTGAAGATCGCACCCGATGTGCCCACCATCAGCGAAGCTGGCGTGCCAGGGTTTGACTATCTGGGCTGGCAGGGAATCCTTGCGCCAGCAGGAACGCCTCCTGCTGTGGTCGCCCGCTTGAGCAGCGAGTTGCTCAAGATCCTTGAGATGCCGGCTGTTCGTCAGAAACTTGAAGAGCTGGGCTATGAGCCGCGCAGCTCGACGCCGGGGGAGTTCCTTGCCACCATCAAGAGCGACTCGGTTCGGTACCGCAAGGTGATTGCAGACGCTCAAATCAAGGCGGAATAAGGGGCCTGTTCAAGCTCAGCCCAGGCGCCACACGGCGGCTCACATGACAAGGTGGCGATCCAGAAACTGCAGCGTGCGGCTTTGCGCCAGCGCCGCACCAGAGGCTTGAAATGAGGCCCGCCCAGGGCCGGTCAAAGCCGTACGGAGCCTCGTAGTGCTGAACCTCTACCTGCGAGCGGCCCGCATCGGTTGGCCCATGCCGGGCGACAAAAGCCTTGATCGCGGTGTCCTTCATCCATTCATCGTCGTTGCCAAAGTGGGTCAGCACCGGGCACAAGGACTGCTTGGCCAGGTCGGGCAAATCGGTCATGCCGCCGCCGTAGTAGCACACCGCCGCGCCCAGGCCTTGGACGCTGCAGGCGGCGCGCCAGGCCAGCAGTGCGCCCCAACAAAAACCCAGCAAACCCACTCGGCCTTGAGGCGCCGACAGCTTGGCGTAGCCAATGGCCGCCTGAATGTCGAGCATGTATGGTGCTGTTTGAATGGCTGGGTCCGTTGATCGAATTGGCCGGGTACATCTGGACCTTGTATGCCTGGTGGGCCGGTTTTCTGTCGGGGCCTTTGCTCGTGCTTCTTGCCTGCGTGTCCTTGGGACTGGGCATCGCTTTGAGCGTGATGAGCGTGTTGCTCGAGCAGATATCGTTTCAGATGTATCCGTATTTTCGTCAGACCCTGAAGCTGACGGCGGTGGCTTTTCTGGAAAATCTGGGCTATCGGCAGTTGGCGGCCTGGTGGCGTCTGGTGGGCTTGTATCGCTGGGCGACCCAGAGTGAGGGGAGTTGGGGGGCCATGACGCGCAAAGGCCATAACGCCTCGCTGGGTCAAAAGTGACCCACCCTCCGGATCGGTTCGGGCGGTGAATCTGGGCCGGGACTTGGCCATCTGCGGGGGTTCATCCTGTCGAATTGCCGATGGGGTGTGGTCTGGCAATGCGCATGGCGCAGACCGACGGCAGGTCTTCAAAACCCCGTCATCGCGAGG
>CANHBU010000070.1 GCA_947458345.1 Comamonadaceae bacterium | reverse complement strand
GCTGGGCGAAAGCCCGCCCTCGGGGCCACTGAGGAAGACCACTTCGTCTTGCGCCCCGATGCGGGTCAGTTCATCGGCCAGCGTGCGGGCGCCGGCATCGAGCGAGAGCACGCAGCGCAGCGCCGCCGGCGGCGCCTTTGCCAGCCAGGCGCTGAACTCGCTGATGCGGCCGATCTCGGGCAGGCGGTTGCCGCCGCATTGCTCACAGGCCGCGCCCGCCACCGCCTGCCAGTGCAGGCGCTTTTTCTCGGCGCGCTCGCCCGACAGGCGCAGCACGCTGTGGTCGGTCTGCAAGGGCCACAGGCTGGCCGCGCCCAGTTCGGTGGCTTTTTCTACCAGCCAGTCCATGCGCTCGTTGGCCGGCATGCCCACGGCCAGATGCACCCGCCGCTGCGGCTCGCGCTCGGCGGCCTGCCATTGCAGCAGCTGCACCTGCACATCGCTGCGCCCCATCACGGTGATGCGCGCCTGCCATTGGCCGCCTTCGCCGTTGAAGAGGGTGATTTCCTGCCCGGGCTGCAGCCGCAGCACCTGCACATGGCGGGCGGCGCTGGCGGGCAGGGGCAGCGCTTGTTCGGCCGCCAGTGGCTCTGGTATGAAAAATCGCGGCATGGTCAAAGGCTAAAAGTTGTAGCCGGCCTGCACCGCGCCGCCTTCGATTTCTTCGAGCAGGCGCAGCAGCGGGGCCAGTGTCCGGTAGCGGGCGGTGGTGCTGCGCACGTAGCCGATAAACCGCGGCGTGTCGGCCAGGTACTGCGCCTTGCCGTCGCGCAGTGTCAGGCGAGCAAAGATGCCCAGCACCTTGAGGTGGCGCTGCAGCCCCATCCATTCGACGGCCTCGTAGAACTCGCCAAAGTCCGAGCCCACCGGCAAGGCGGCCCGCCGGGCCTGCTGCCAGTAGCGCGCTGTGATGTCGATGACGAATTCTTCGTCCCAGCTCAGAAAGGCATCGCGCATCAAGCTGGCGATGTCGTAGCTGATCGGGCCGTAGACCGCATCTTGAAAGTCCAGCACACCCAGACCGTGCTCGCCGAGCATCAGGTTGCGCGGCATGAAGTCGCGGTGCACGTACACCCGCGCCGCGCCGAGCGCGCCCAGGTTGTGCGCTTTGATGGCGGCCAGGGCGCTGGCCAGTGTGCGCTGCTGCTCGGCGCCAAGCTCGAGTCGGCGGTGCCCCTTGACGTACCACTGGTCGAACAGCGCGAGTTCGCGCGAGAGCAAAGCGTCGTCGTAGGGCGGCAGCACCTCGGGCTTGGAGGCCAGCTGCCAGCGCAGCAGCGCATCGATCGCGCCCATGTAAAGCTCGTGCGTCGGCGCGCCGCGCTGGGGCACCGCCGTCGGCGCGCCCGCGGCGGTGATGACCTGCATCAGGGTCTGCGCGCCCAGATCGGTCAGCAGCATAAAGCCCTGTGGCTCGTCCCAGGCCAGCACCTCGGGCGCGTGCACGCCCGCTTGGCGCATCAAGGCCGCCACCTGGACAAAGGGTCGGCAGTCTTCCTTTTCGGGTGGCGCGTCCATGATGATGCGGCTTTTGCCATCGAGGCCGTCTATCCTCAGATAGCGCCGGAAGCTGGCGTCGGCCGATGCCAGCCTGAGGCTGTCCGGCCGCAGCCCTTGCTCTGCGGCCATGGCGTGCAACCAGTGTTCAAAAGCCTGGCTGCGGGCCGGATCGGCCCAGGGCACCGGCGCCGGGGGAGCAGGGGTGGTCATGGATAATTGCTTGGGGTGTCTGCGCAAATTGTGCAGACCGGTTTATCTCATATTCACCATGCGTTCGGCCCTGGGCATGCGGTTTTTTCTGTTGGCTGGCGCATGCCTGAGTCAGGCTGCGCCTGCTATCGCTCAGGCGCCCATGGAGGCGCTGCGCTTGCGCGCCTCGCCCATGCTGGCCGAGAAGCCCTCGCCGCAAAGCCAGCGCGAGGCGCCGGCCTTTGTGTTCGGCGACCGTCTTGAGGGCCAGAGCGACGTCAAGTTGCTCATCGAGGGCAGCGCCCAGCTCAGACAAGGCCCGACGGCGTTGCGCGCGCAGCGCTTAGAGATCGACGAGCCCACGCAGACGGTGCACGCCGACGGCCAGGTGCGGGTGGCCCGTTCCGGGCATGTGTTCAGCGGCCAGGAGTTGAGCCTGCGCATGGACACCTTCGAAGGTTTTTTTCTGCGGCCGCAGTACCGATTTCTCAGCGGCGGGCAGGGTCAGGCGCAGCGCTTTGACTTTCAGGGCGATCAGCGCATGAGCGCCCAGGCCGCCAGCTACACCACGTGCGAGCGCGACAACGAAGAAAGTTGGAAGCCCGCTTGGGAGCTGCTGGCCGATCGCTTTAGCTTTGACTTCGAGGCCGAGTCCGGCCAGGCAACAAACCTCAGGCTGCGGTTTTACGACCTCACTGTGCTGGCCTGGCCTGGCACGGTGAGCTTTCCCCTGAGCACCCGGCGCAAGTCGGGCATCTTGCCGCCGAGCTACGCCGTCGATACGGCCAGCGGTTTGAGCCTGACCCTGCCTTACTACCTGGACATCGCGCCCAACCGCGATGCCACGCTTACGCCCACGGTGATGAGCAAGCGCGGCGTGGACTTGGGCGCCGAGCTGCGCTATTTAGAGCGCAGCGACCAAGGCTCGCTGCGCCTCAATGTCTTGCCCAATGACCGGCTCAACCAGAGCGAGCGCTGGGCTTATGGTTTTGAGCACAGCGGTCGCTGGGCTGTGGAGCCGTCATCGTGGGGCGGGCTGACTTACAGCGTGAACCTCAACCGGGTCAGCGACGACGATTATTGGCGCGACTTCCCGCGCCAAAGCAAGGTGCTCACGCAGCGCCTGCTGCCCTCGGACGTGAGCCTGGCCTGGGCGCGCGGCGATGTGCAGGCCAGCTTTCGCACCTTGCAGTGGCAGACCTTGCAAGATCCGCTGCAGCCTATCGTGCCGCCGTATGACCGCTTGCCCCAACTGGTGCTGCGCCACGCCAGCTTCTGGGACACAGCGGTGGGCGGCGTCGAGAGCGCGCTCGAGAGCGATTTCACCCGGTTTTCGGCCTTGCGCAGCCGCACGCAACAAACCAATGCCGACCGTTTGTACGTCCGCGCCCAGCTCAGCCGGCCGTGGGTGGGGCCTGCCGGCTACATCACGCCCAAGGTGCAGTTGCACCTGACGCAATACAGCTTTGAGGAAGTCTGGCGCGGCGCCCGTTCGGCCGGCCGCGGCGTGCCCACCTTGAGCCTGGACTCAGGCCTGGTGTTCGAGCGCCAGGCCAGCTGGTTTGGCCAAACCTTCGTGCAAACACTCGAGCCGCGCGCGTTTTATGTCTACACCCCTTATCGCAAGCAAAGCGGTCTGCCCAATTACGACAGCGCAGAAAACAGCTTCAGCTTTGCCACCTTGTTTGCCGAAAACAGCTTTGTCGGCAACGACCGCATCGCCGATGCCAATCTCGTCACGCTGGGCCTGAGCTCGCGTTTGCTCAGCCCTGAATCGGGCGCCGAGTTGCTGCGCCTGGGCATGGCTCAGCGCGTGCGCTTTGCCGACCAGGGCGTCACGCTCGACGGCGGCCCGCCGCCCGTCAATTCCGAGCGCATCAGTGACCTCATGTTCGGCGCCACGGTCAATGCCTCAGAGCAGTGGGGCATGGACCTGATCACGCAGTACAACCCCAAGCGCCGCCAATCTCAGCGACTGGCGCTGGCCGCCCGTTACCACCCTGGGCCTTACCGGGTGCTCACCTCGGCCTATCGGCTGCAGCGTCCGGTGACGCCCGGCGACAGCGGCAGCGAGCAGCTCGATCTGGGCTGGCAGTGGCCGATCAATGGTTGGTGGGGTGATCGTGACCAGGACCTTGGCGCGGGCCGCAGCGGGCGGCGCTGGTACAGCGTTGGGCGCCTCAATTACAGCGTGACCGATGGGCGTTTGGTCGACAGCGTCCTGGGCCTGGAATACGACGGCTGCTGCTGGATCGGCCGGGCGGTGGTGCAACGCTCTTACAGCGGCCTGAGCCGGGCCAATACGCAGATCATGTTGCAATTGGAACTCGTGGGCTTTTCCCGCATCGGCAACAATCCCCTGAGCACACTTAAAAACAACATTCCCCGTTACCAGTACCTGCGCAATCAGGTCAGTCCACCGAGCCGGTTTTCCAACTATGACTGAGATCTTTCTTCGCCGCATCGGCCCGTTTGTCCTGGCCGCATGCCTGGGCGCAGCAGCGGCTTGGGCCCAGCCCGCGCCATCGACGCGTGTGAGCGCGTCAGCGGGCCGACCGCTTGATTTCATTGTGGCCATCGTCAACGCCGAGCCGATCACCAACCAAGATGTCAGCAACCGCAGCCGGCGCCTGCTGGCGCAGGGCACGGCGCAGCAAGCCTCGCCTGAGCTGGCCCGCCAGGTCGTGGAGAGTCTGATTGTCGAGCGGGCGCAGGTGCAGATGGCCGCCGATACGGGCATCCGCGTCGACGAGGCCGCGGTCGAGCAGGCGCTGGCCGATGTGGCGCGGCAAAACCAGATCAGCGTCGCTGAGTTGGGCCGGCGGCTGCAGGCCGATGGCGTGAGTCTGGAGCGCTACCGGCGTGAACTGCGGGACGAAATCGCCCTGATGCGGCTGCGTGAGCGCGAAGTCGATTCGCGCGTGCGCATCACCGAGCAGGAGATCGATCGTCATCTGAGCGAGCGCCAGGCGGCCGCTGCTGCAGCCGAGCCGACGCATATCCATCTGGCCCAGATCCTGGTGGCCGTACCAGAGGACAGCACGGCCGAGCAGCTGAGCCAGCTGCAGGCCCGGGCTGAGCAGCTGCGCCGCAGCCTCGAGCAGGGCGCAGACTTTGCCGCGCTGGCCAAACAGGTCTCCAACTCTCCCGATGGGCAGACGGGCGGACAGCTGGGCCTGCGCAGCGTCGATCGTTACCCGGCCCTTTTCGTGCAGGCCACGCAGGGTCAGCCCTTGGGCGCGGTCGTGGGTCCGGTGCGCAGTGGCGCCGGCTTTCATGTGCTCAAGGTGCTCGAGCGCAAAATGCCCGGCGACGAGCTCAGTACGGTGGTGCAGACGCGTGCGCGGCACATCCTGTTGCGGCCGAGCCCGAGACTGAGCGAGCAGGCCGCGCGCGCACGGCTCAACGAGCTGCTCGCCCGCGTGCGTGCCGGGCAGTCCGACTTCGGCCAGCTTGCGCGCGAATTTAGCGAAGACGGCTCGGCCCGAATGGGTGGCGATCTGGGCTGGGCCAGCCCCGGCATGATGGTGCCCGAGTTTGAGCAGGCCATGGACGCTTTGAATCCGGGAGACATCTCCGAGCCCATCATTTCGCGCTTTGGCATGCACCTCATTGAGGTGCTCGAGCGTCGTGAGGTGCCCCTGACCGACAAGGAGCGCCGTGAACTGGCGCGCCGTGAAGTGCGCGAGCGCAAGACCGAAGAGGCTCTGCGTGCGTGGCTGCAGGATGTGCGCGGACGAGCCTACGTTGAATACCGCGAGCCGCCGCAATAAACAGGTTTTTGTTTTGAAGCATATCGCGCGCAAGCGCTTTGGTCAGCATTTTCTGGCCGACAGCGCCACCATCGCGGCCATTGTGCGCGCGATCGACCCCAGGCCCGGTCAGCCCATGTTGGAAATCGGTCCCGGTTTGGCGGCCTTGACCCAGCCTCTGGTTGAGCGCCTGGGGCATCTGGCCGTGGTCGAACTCGACCGCGACCTGGCTGCGCGCTTGCGCGATCACGGCCAACTCGAGGTCATCGAGTCAGATGTGCTCAAGCTCGATTTTCGGGCCGTGGCCGACCGGCTGGCACCGGCCCCCGGCCGCTTGCGCGTGGTGGGCAACCTGCCCTACAACATCTCGACGCCCATCTTGTTTCATTTGCTGCCGCTGGCCGACCGGATCGAAGACCAGCACTTCATGCTGCAAAAGGAAGTGATCGATCGCATGGTGGCGGCGCCGGCGACCAGCGCCTACGGCCGCCTAAGTGTGATGCTGCAATGGCGCTACCACATGGAGTCGGTGCTGTTTGTGCCGCCCGAGTGCTTTGATCCGCCGCCGCGGGTCGACAGCGCCGTGGTGCGCATGCGCCCACTGGCCCAGCCGCCTCGGCTGGATGCGGCGCTGCTGGGGCAACTGGTGCAGCTGGCCTTTAGCCAGCGGCGCAAATTGCTGCGCCACAGCCTCGGGCGATGGCTCGATGAGCGCGGCCTGGCCGGTCAATTTGATGTGCAGCGCCGCGCCGAGGAAGTTGCGGTGGCTGAATACGTCGCGCTCGCGCAAGGCCTGTCGGTCCCGAAATGAAAAAAGCCCGTCGATCGACGGGCTTTGTCAGGCTGCTCGTGGGTCTGGGCCAATGCTTGGCCCCGGCCTCTTAAGCAGCAGCTAGCCAATAACCGGCGTTGAACGGGCTGCTCATGCGCAGCGCCAGCGGCGAGATGTCCACCAGTTTGTCGGTGGGCATCACTTCGCCGCCTTCGTCGGTTGCTTGCTGGGCCTCGCTGGCCCGTTCCCCTTGGCCAATTTCCGGGGAACGGGCTACAGAAAAGAATAGAAACATCGAAACGGTATGTTTCGATCCGCCCAGTAATCGGCCGCATCCCGGAAGATGTCGAGCAGCTGTTCGCGCGCTTCCTTGTCAAACTTGACGTTGGCCGGAATGTGTTCGAGCACCACGATAAAGCCCGGCTGCTGCCCCGACTTGTGCACCAGATCGGTCATGCAGTCGTAGAGCGCGTCGAAGTTCTTGCCGAAATGCGAAGGGAAGGTGTACTGCGCCGCGATCATGTCCAGCACATCCTGCTTGCTCTGGGCCGAGGCCAGATTGGCGTACAGGAAGTGGTGGCCCAGTTCGGTGGCGGCCTCCTGCAAATCCTGCACCCTGAAGGCGCGGATGGACTGGACGATATTGGGTCTGACAGTACGAAGTGGCTTGTCCATCTTCGTGGTTCTTTCCATCAAAAACTCAGGTTGAAAAACGTCGAAACCTTGCTCGAATCGGCAGTGCAGATCACTGAACGATGCGCCTGAAACTCGCATAATGGTCCTCGGTGTAGTAGCAGGTGTCGGGAGCGGTGACTTGCTTGCCACCACAGACGATACGGCGCGCACCCCGATGCTTGACCCCTGGCGTTCTGACGGTGTATTCGCGGTAATAACCGCGCGGATGCAGGGGCAACAAACGCTCCCGATTACCAAACACCGTGCCGTCCTTGTCATGCTTGAATGGTCCGCCCTGGGAGATCAGAGTCAGCACTCGCTGACCTTGTTCCGGCAGTTGGGCCACGGCAATCGTGGTTTCGGCAGGTTTTTCAGCGCTGTTCGGGCCTTTGGCCAGCAGGGTCGCTGTTGGCGCCAAAGCCAGCAAGACCGCAGCCAGGGCGTGTTTCCAAGCACCACCCGATTTGCTAAACATGAAAAACCTTTTCTGAACCTCGGGGGTCAAACCCTGCCAACTTTCACATTTACGCGGGTTAACCCTAAACTTTCAGGGCATTAGTGTGACGGATATGCGAAAGAAAAGCAAGGGCTAACCCGCATTAAACATGGCGGCACCCGGGAAATGGGGGTGTCGATGTGAGCGCCCGCTCTGTCCGGTCGCAGCCGCCGTTGCCGCGCAGAGCCTGCCCGGGCTTTTCAGCGGCTGGCGTTGGCGTCCGCGATGGTTAGCGCCGTCATGTTCACGATACGGCGCACCGTGGTGCTGGCCGTCAGGATGTGCACCGGTTTGGCCGCCCCGAGCAGCACTGGCCCGATCGCAATATTGCCCCCTGCGGCCGTCTTGAGCAGGTTGTAGGAAATATTGGCCGCATCGATATTGGGCAGGACCAGCAAATTGGCTTCGCCCGACAGCGTGCTGTGCGGCATCACGGTCTGGCGTGCCTTGGGGTCCAATGCGATATCGCCGTGCATTTCCCCGTCGACTTCTAGCCAGGGCGCGCTCTCACGCAGCAGTTGCAGCGCGCGGCGCATTTTCAGGGCGCTGGGCTGATCGGACGAGCCAAAGTTGGAGTGCGACAGCAGCGCCGCCTTGGGCCGAATACCAAAGCGCATCATTTCTTCAGCCGCCATGGTGGTGATTTCGGCCAGTTGGGCCGCTGTGGGG